>NZ_JBFAOJ010000056.1:0-62717 GCF_040675205.1 Streptosporangium sp. NPDC049644
GGCCCTGGAAACCCGCTGCTGTACGGCATGGGGGCGTTCTCGGGCTCAAGACCGCGGCCGGTACCGGCCTCCTGACCCGCCCGGCAGGCACGACCTCGAAGGGAGGAAGTGGGCCTCGCCCGGCCGAAGCCGTGGCCGAGAGCACCACGTCCAGCATGACGAGTGTTCCGGGGACCGAGCCAGGTCTCGGCCGGCGTACCTGGCTCGGCATCGGCGCGGGTCTGGTGATCCTCATCGGCTCCGTGCTCCTGTGGGTGCCCGGCCTCCTCCGCGCGGAGGTGGCCGTCGATCCGATCACCAGGTTCCTGCTCGCGGTGGCCGTCATCCTGATGGCCAGCCACCTCTTCGGCGAGCTGATGCGCAGGGTGGGGCAGCCGCCCGTGCTGGGGGAGATCCTCGGCGGGCTGCTGCTGGGTCCCTCGGCACTCGGTCAGGTATGGCCGGAGGCGGTGAGCTGGCTCTTCCCCGCCGACGTGCTCGACAGTCTCGACAAGGCCGCGCAGCTCGGCCTCGTCGTCTTCATGTTCCTGCTCGGCTGTGAGCTGCGGACCGACAGGATCGAGCGCCCGCGTACCGTCACCGCCGCGGTACTCGGCGGCATGGGCCTGCCCCTGGTCGCCGGCGTCGGCGTCGCGCTGGCCGCCGGGCCGATGCTGGCCGGTACCGCGGTGTCGACGTTGACGTACTGCCTTTTCTTCGGGCTCGCGCTCGCCATCACCGCGTTGCCGGTGCTCGCCAGGATCCTCGTCGACCTCAAGCTCGACGGCACCGGCGTCGGCGCGCTGTCGCTGTCGTCCGCGGCGATCGGGGACGGGGTGGCCTGGTTGCTGCTCACCCTGATCCTGGCCGGCACCGGCAGCGGGGGCGTCGGGCAGGTGTCCAAGACAGCGGGTCTGGCCGTGGCGCTGGTGCTCGTCACCTACCTGTGCGTCCGGCCGGCACTCGCCGCGCTGGTGGCGCGGATGGAGTCCGAGCGGCTCCTGACCGTGGTGCTCGTGATCGGCGCGACCGGATTCTCCGCACTGACCCAGCTGATCAACCTGCATCCGCTGATCGGCGCGTTCCTGTTCGGTGTCGCCGTGCCGCGCAACTCGTCGGCCACCGACCGGATCGGCCACCAGCTGCAGGGATTCACCCTCATGATCCTGCTCCCGCTCTTCTTCGCCGGGGTCGGGCTGAACACCGCGATCGGGCTTCTCGGCGCGGATCTCGGCCACTGGCTGGTCGCCGCGGGAATCCTGGTCCTGGCGCAGGTGACGAAGGTCGCCGGCGCGGGCGGTGCGGCATGGCTGGCCGGGTTGCCCCGAGGGCAGGCGCTCCAACTCGGCGTGCTGATGAACTGCCGAGGTGTCACCGAGCTCGTGATCGCCACCATCGGGCTCCAGTACGGCATCATCAGCCGGCTCGGCTTCACGATCCTGGTGCTGACCGCCGTCGTCACCACCGCGTTCACCGGATGGTTCATGCGTCGCATGACAGGTCGTGAGCCGTCGTCCTGAGCCGGGCCGAGGGCCACAGCCGCTGGGGCCGCCGCCCCTCCTGGAGTTCGCCGGTCCGGCCGGACAGGTAGCGCGTCGTGATCCCCCGGACGGTGGCCGGGCGGCTGGGGGGTTGCCCACGCAGGGCGCGCCTGATCTCCTCGGCGCCGCCGGCGGCGTCGTCGACGGTCACGATGAACTCGCCGCCCCCGCGTAGCGCCACCAGGAGCCCCTCGCCCTTGCGTATCACGATGGCGTGCCGCCTGATGCTGCGCAGTCGCCAGCCCCAGCCCCACTCCTGTGGATCGATCTCGATCTTCTCCGCGGTCTCGATCCTGCTGAGCGGGATGCGCCGGATGAGACCGAACGGGATGCGGCCCCGCACCGAGAGCGTCGTTCCGTCGAAGGAGGCGACGATTCCGCCCCACAGATGCAGCGTGGTCAGCGACAGGAGAGCCGGTACGGCCATCCAGTGCGTACCGGCGATCGTGAGCGCGACCATGATGCAGGTGGCCGTGAACGTCTTCCAGACGAGGTCGGGATTGCGGGACTGACCGATCCACAGCGTGCGCCCCCGCCTGGAGCGGGCCCGGCCGACGACCGGATCGGTCGGCAGGTCGGCGGCCTCACGCGGGCCCCGCCGCGGCGGATGCACGGCGATCGCGCCGAACACGAAGACCAGCGCTCCACCGGCGATCGTGATGACCTCCGCGGCCGGTGACGTGGTGGCCTCTCGCCAGGTCGGGGCATCCAGGTTGGCGCCCACCGTGCCCAGCAGCACGGCGAGCCCCAGCGCGGTGGGCAGGGCCGCGGCGCTGCCCGCGGCGGCCCTGCGCCCGAGCGAGCCCGCGGGTCGTAGATAGGCGAGCAGGGCCAGGATCGCCCACACGCTCGCGCCGAGTATCAGGATGTCCCGGATCAGTGGTTGTAGCGGGGCTGACTCGTCGGGATGCCCATCGGTAAAGTGGGCGGCCACCGGGTCGGGCAGGCGCTCGCTGAGGAGGAAGGGGACCGCCAGGGTCAAGACGAACACGCTGAGAGGAGTGAGCACCACGATGATCAAGAAACGTATTGCTGCTCGCCTATCTTCCTCCTGGAATCGCATATTTCCCCCACTATTATAACATTTGTCCAAAAAGCGGACAAATGACACTATCTTGATCAATCCGAGATAGTGTCATAACTTGTGTTGCTTCGGAAAGCGTGTAACACAAGATTCATCAGCGCACTCTCCGTGACGCCCGCTCGTCGCGCTTCGACGACGAGGCTCACGAGCGCTCTGTCCAGGCGCCGGTCTCCACTTCGCGCCCCGGAGGCGATGACCACGGTTCCCCTGCCGCGGCGTACCTCGACCATGCCCTCGTCACGGAGCAGCGCGTAGGCGCGCAGCACCGTGTGCAGGTTCACCTGCAGGCTCGCCGCCAGTGTCTTGGCGGGAGGCAGGTGGTCACCTGGTTGCAACGTTCCCGTGATCAGCTCGCGCCGCAGGCCCTCGGCGATCTGGTCAAAAAGGGGGACTGCGGAGTTAGGGTCGATGTTCAGCTGCATAAGGTCTCAAGGTCGGGCGCCTCCGCCGTAGGCAAAAGGTAGTGGGGCGTCTGGTCGGGCTATTGGCCCCTTTACTGCTTGTTATAGAAATTATAGGATAACTTCTAACTTGCCTGACGCGGGTTGTTACGGGGTGCCAATGCAGCATAGACAGTTATCTATAGGACTATTGTGTGCTATCGGCCTCCTGAGCGCCTCCAGTGCGCTGGGAGCCACGGAAGTCAGACGTTATGACGGGGAAGCCCTGTTCCAGGGACTTTTCCTGGGGCAGGGCCAGGTGGCGGAGACATATCCGGACCTGCGCGTCCCGTCCTCGACCGGGACCTGGCCCGCAGCCAGGGCCCGGCAGCTGGTCGCCGGGATGAAGCGCGCCGCACCGGATTTCTTCACCGCCTTCGAGACCGCGATCACCAGCGGCGACCGGATCCGCATCGAGCAGGCCGCGACCTCCGCCGGCGAGCTGGCCGCGACGGTGCCGGTCGGCGACAACGGTCCCGCCGCTCCCAACGTCGCCTACTCCTTCATCGTGGTCGACTCCACGCTGGTCAAGCAGACCAACACCATCTGGAACACCAACCGGATCTGGAGCGTCCCCGAGGGCGGCACCGTGCTGGCCCAGGAACGCTGGGTCGACGACGTGGCGAAGACCCTTGTCCGGTGAACGCCGATGTCAGGCTGGGCGTCTCCACGGTCGCGCTCGGCCTCGGATGGACCGCCCTGATCCTCTACGTCGTCATCGGCCAACTGCCCAGTGCCGCCCTCCGACTGCCCGCGCAGCGAACGGTGAGCGAGGCGGCGCGGCTGGTCGCTCCCCAAGGGTGGGCGTTCTTCACCAAGTCCGCCCGCGAACCGAGGGAGACCGTGTGGCGCGCGTCCGCCGCCGGAGCGTGGCAGCCCTTCACGCTCGGACCGCACGCCGAGCCGCACAACCTGTGGGGGTTTGACCGGCGCTCCCGCGCCGAGGGGGTCGAACGCGGCATCCTGCTCGCGGCCGTGCCCGCCGACCGGTGGCGCGACTGCCGGAGCGAGGTGACCGAATGCCTCGGACTGCCCGGTGCGGCGGTGCCGGCGCGCAACCCCTCTCCCGACCCGATCCTCTGCGGAACGCTCGAGGTGACCCGGCAGAAGCCACTGCCGTGGGCCTGGGCGGACGCCGCGGCGCACACCCACATGCCGGTCTCGGTGGTGCGATTGGAGGTCGCATGCTGAGTGGACTCGGTGCCAAGGTACGGGGGGTGGCCGAGACGAGCCCGTGGACGAACGTGTACGGGCTCGCCAGGACCCTTCTCGCCCTCTGCACCCTGACCACGCTGCTCGCCAGCGAGACCTCCTCGCTCTTCAGACCCGCGCAGGGCGTTCCCGGCTACCCGTACTGTGACGGCGTCGCCGCCTACGGCCTGTTCTGCGTCCTCGACGTCGACCGGGCGCATCCGGTGGCCATCGCGATCCTCGCCGTCGCCGCCTCCGGGTGGCGGCCGCGGTTCACCGCGCTGCCGCACTGGTGGGTGGCCGTGAGCTTCCAGGCCTCCGCGACGATCCCCGACGGCGGGGACCAGGTCGCCGCGGTGCTCACCCTCCTGCTCCTGCCGATCGCGCTGACCGACGGACGCGCCTGGCACTGGGGACGTCCCCGGCCCGTCGCCGATCCGGTCGCCTCGCTGGTCGCCTGGTCGGCCCTGCTCGTCATCCGTGTCCAGGTCGCCGGCATCTACCTGCAGGCCTCGGTGGCGAAGCTGGGCCGGGAGGAATGGGCCGACGGCACCGCCCTGTACTACTGGCTCAGCGATCCGCTGTTCGGCAGTCCCGGCTGGGCGGCGGGGCTTCTCGAACCGCTACGCGTCTCGGCGGTCGGCGTCACGTTGCTCACCTGGGGACCGGTGGCCATCGAGTTCGCCCTGGTCATGGGGCTGGTGTCACGGCGGGCCGTCCGTCCGTACCTGCTGGTGGCCGGTCTCGCCCTGCACGCCCTCATCGGACTGCTCATGGGGCTGGGAAGCTTCGCCCTGGCGATGTTCGCCTGCCTCGTCGTGTACCTGAGACCTCTGGATCGGCCGTTCGCGTTCGGGAACGCGACGCTTCCGATGCTTCTTCCACACCGACCGCGCGTCCTTCCCGGCCCTGCCTGGCAGGCGATGGCACGCCTCGCCCGTCAGCCCAGGGACGCGAGTGTCGCCGAGGCCGGCCTCGGCCTGACCGATACCGACGCACGCCGCTGAACACCTGGCGACCGGCCGGGAGACGGCCGGCGCCGCGGCACCTATTAGAGCTGCGCACCTTCGTGCCCTGGCTCCGCGCACGCGGAACGATCACGACTCGGCCGTTCACGTCGTGCTGATTCGAAGAGCAGCGATACGGCGAAGGAAGGAAAACGATGAGCGAGCCTCTCGTTCGGGGAAAGAAAGGCGGCGAGAGCCGCGTGACACCGGTCCTGTCTCAGGAGAACGGGATCAACCGCCGTCTCGGGCTCGACCGGACGGTGATACCGAGAAGAACCGGCCTGCAGTTTCCGACCCAGATCCCGTTCGCCAACTGGGAGAGCATCGGCCGCCAGCTCTCCCTCATCGCCGACTCCTCCGCGTGGTGGCTGGGCGACTGGCTGGTCTACGGGGAGAAGCAGTACGCCGACCGCTACCGGACGGCCATCGAACGGACGTCGCTGGACTACCAGACGCTGCGCAACTACGCCTGGGTGGCCCGCCGCTTCGGCCTGCCCCGGCGCAGGGACAAGCTGAGCTTCGCCCACCACGCGGAGGTGGCGGCGCTGAGCGCGCCCGAACAGGATCTGTGGCTACAGCGCGCCGAGCAGCACGCCTGGTCCAGGAACCGCCTGCGCAAGGAGCTCAGGCAGGCGGCCGCCCTGAGAAACGGGGAGGGCGAGCCGGCCGAGGCGCCGAGCCCGCCGGTGAACGGTGCCGGCACCGGCGTCCCGGCCGGCTCCGGGCTCGCCGTGAAGCTGCAGCTGAGCCCGAGCCAGGAACAGCTCGAACGCTGGGAGTTCGCCGCGCGCAAGCACAACTGCGACCTGGCCAACTGGATGGTCCTGGTGCTGGAGAAGTTCGCGCTGGAGGTCACCCAGGAGGGCGCGGGGGTCCCCGGCTAGAGCTCCATCCGGCGCAGCAGCGACCGCTTGGCCGAGCTGAACTCCTCGTCGGTGAGCACCCCGGAGCGGTGCAGATCGCCGAGTTCGGCCAGGCGGCGCACCAGGGCATCGTGATCCTCCAGTGCGGCCAGGCGCCGCTGCCGCTCGTCCGGCTGGGCCGGCGGCGGCAGCGCGGGCGGCTCCTCGGGGCGGTGTGACAGCCGGGCCAGTACGGCGGCGGCGACCAGAGCGGTCGAGCCGCCGTACCGCTGCACGCCCCAGGACAGGCAGTGCAGGTCCTTCTCCGGCGACACGGCGGGAGCGCCGCCCCGGAGCCGGAAGCGGAGGCGGCCATAGCCGATGCCGGTCTGCGGGGCCCACTCCACCCCCTCCACATCCTCCAGCGGGAACGTCTGCGGGCCCGCCTCCTCCTTGATCGACTTGGCGAACACGCTCCACTCCAGGCGAATCCGCTCACCGTCGAAGCTCACCGTGCCGTCACCCGCCGAGGCCGACACCGGCACGGTGGGGCCGGGCAGCAGGAAGGTCTCGCAGGGACCGCTCGGCACCTGATCCAGCATCAGATGGGTGCGCACCTCGTCGGCGAGGTACTCGGCGGCCCCGGTGCGCCCCTTGGGGACCGCCAGCCGGTACGGGTCGACGGATCCCGACAGCCGCCCGCTGACCACGTCGGTCAGCGGATCGGCTCCGGGCCGCAGGCGGAGCTGCAGGTTGCCGCCCTTGCGCGAGGGCTCGAACGACGCCGCGGAGATCGCCGCGAGGGGGATCTCCAGCTCGCCGAGCGTCTTGCGCAGCTCGTGGACGTCGCTGTCCCCGCCTGGCACGATCCTGAGGATTTCACTGTCGAACGTCCATGATCCGTCCGGAACGGAGATCTCGGCCATGTCGTCACCCTAGGACATCCGGAAGCGTCACCGTAGCCCCCGCTCATCGACGGTTCACTGGTGCTGGATGGCCCGCAGGACGTTCATCCGCGAGGCCCGCCTGGCCGGCCAGATCGCCGCCACGACACCGATCAGGACGGCGCTGAGCAGGTAGAGCCCGAGCCTGCCGTACGGGATGTCGAGTACCTCGACGCCATCGGCCGCCATCACCCGCTGCAGTGCCCAGCCGAGCGCGGTGCCGAGCGCCAGACCGGCCACGGCACCGAACAGCGACACCATCACCGACTCGTAACTGATCATGGATCGGGTCTGGCCGCGGCTCATCCCGACGGCCCGGAGCAGCCCGATCTCGCGAGTCCGCTCCATCACCGACAGGCTCAGCGTGTTCACGATGCCCAGCGCGGCGATGAGGATCGAGAGCACCAGCAGGACCACGATCAGGTTCAGCACCTGGTCGATCTCCTGGCGGGCGTCCGCCCGTACGGCCTCGCGATCCTTCGGCTCGACGTTCGGGTACGCGCGTAGCGCCGACCGTACGGCCGCGAGGGCCCGCGCCTCGCCGCCGTCGTCGAGGTCGACGAACGCCTTCTGGATCAGACCGGCCGGAGCGTGCGCCTGGTAGCCGGCCGGGCTCATGACGAAGGGCATGCCCAGGACCTCGTTGGCGGCGAAGAGGCCGCTCACCCGCAGGGTCACCGCGGACCGGTCCGGGTAACGGCCCGTGACGGTACTGCCGACCTTCCATCCTCGCTCCGCGGCGAGCGCGCTCTGCACGAGCAGCCCGTCGGCGGCCAGGGTGCCGGTGCCGTCCTCGATCCTCAGGTTGGCCGGACCCGCCAGCGCGACCGGGTCGGCGACCAGGACGGACACCTGCTCGTCGGCGATCCGCATCGTCCCGTGCCGGACCGCGGTGACGCCGTGCACGCCCGGGACGGCGGCCACCCGGTCCACCGTCTCCTGGCTGAAACCGGTGAGACCGCGCGGGTCCAGGGAGAGGTCGGCGCCGAACTGACGGGCGATCCTCTGGTCGGCGGACGCGCTCATCGAACCGGCCACCACCGTCGCCACCGATACGAGTGCGAGCCCGACCATCAGCGCCGACGCCGTGGCCGCGGTGCGGCGGGGGTCCCGCCGGGCGTTCTCCCGGCTCAGCCGCCCGACCGTGCCGCCGAGCCGGGAGAGCGGCCAGCCGAGCAGCGCGATGACCGGCCGGCTCAGGAACGGGCTGAGCATCGTCAGGGCGAGCAACGCCAGCAGGCCGCCACCGATCACCAGGGCCGCGCCCCCCGCCTTCCCGGTCGCCAGGCCCGCGGCCAGCGCTCCCGTGCCCAGCAGGGCCAGGACGACGCCGGCGACGAGACGGAGGGTCATCGAACGGCGGGTGAGCGCCACGTCGTCGCGCATCGCCGCGACCGGCGGGATCTTCGCCGCGCGGCGCGTCGGCAGGTAGGCGGCCAGCAGCGTGACGAGCATGCCGACCGCGTACGCCCAGATCACGGTCGAGAGCCCGATCACCGGCGTGCGCAGCGGAACCTGGGTGCCGCCGGTGAACCGCTCGAACAGCAGCCTGAGCCCGTAGGACAGTCCCACGCCGGCGAGCAGGCCCAGGGTCGAGCCGAGGAAGCCGATCCCGAGTGCCTCGCCGAGCACCGCCCGGGTCACCTGGGCGCGGCTCGCGCCCATCGCCCGGAGCAGCGCGAGCTCCCGGAGCCGCTGCACGACCAGCATGGTGAACGTGTTGAGGATGATGAACGATCCGATGAAGACCGCCACCCCGGCGAACACCAGCAGGAACCGGCTGATCAGCTCGAAGAGGGAGCTCAGCTGGGACTTGACCTCCTCGACCTCGTCCGCGCCGGTCTTGGCCTCGTACTGCGCCGGGAGTGCCGCGCCGACCTGCTGGAGAAGCCGCTGCTGCGAGACGCCCTCGCGCGGCCGTACGAAGATCGCCGAGTACTGCCCGGGACCGGTCAGCAGGGCCTGTGCGGTCTCCGGGGCGAACATCACGTAGGTGGCGGCCCGGCCGACCTGGTCGTTGACCGCCCTGAAGACGCCGGCGACGCGCATCGACCTCGTCGCCCGCGCGGTCACCACGCTGACCGAGTCGCCGACCTTGAGCTGCCCCTCGGCCGCGGTGCGCTCCTCGACGACGACGTCGTCGGCCGCCGAGGGCTCCCGGCCGGAGAGTATCCGCAGGCCCGCGCCCGGACGTTCCAGGTACGCCGCGCCCAGGTGCGCCGCGCGGTCCTCACCGACGATCCGCCCGTCCTGGCGGACGAGCGCGGCGTACCCGTCGTACTGTCCCTTGAGTTCCGCGGCGCCGGGCACGCTCCGCTGCAGCGTGTCGACCAGGGAGGCCGGTATCGTGGCCGGCGTCGCGTTCTCACCCTCGGTCGGCTTGGGCCGGACGACCACGGTCGTGGTCTCGGTCCGCCCGGCGAAGATCGGATCGAAGCTCTGGGTGGCGGTGTCCCGGAAGATCATCGTGCCCGCGACGAAGGAGACCCCGAGCGTCACCGCGAGCACGGAGAGCAGCAGCCGGACCCGGTGCGCCAGGAGATTGCGCAACGTGAGTTTCGCGAGCATCAGATCCGCCCCTGCTCGCCGGGGGTCCTGCCGCTCGCCCTCGCGGGTTCGAACCTCTTCAGCCGCTCCAGGACCTTCTCCGCGGTGGGTTCCGGCATCCGGTCGACGACGCGGCCGTCGGACAGGAAGATCACGTGATCGGTGTACGCGGCCGCCACCGGGTCGTGGGTGACCATGACGATGGTCTGGCCGGTCTGCCGCACCGACTTCTGCAGGAAGCCCAGTACCTCGGCACCGGACCGGGAGTCGAGGTTACCGGTGGGCTCGTCCGCGAAGATGACGTCCGGCTTGCCGGCGAGTGCCCGCGCGCACGCCACCCGCTGCTGCTGGCCGCCGGAGAGCTGGTTCGGGCGGTGGTCCAGCCGCTCGCGCAGGCCGGTGGTCTCGATCACGGAGTCCAGCCAATCCTGGTCGGGCGTGCGTCCGGCCAGCCGGATCGGCAGGATGATGTTCTCCAGCGCCGTCAGGGTGGGCAGCAGGTTGAAGGACTGGAAGATGAAGCCGATCCGGTCCCGGCGCAGCCGGGTGAGCTGCTTCTCGTTCAGGTCCGTCACGTCCTGGTCGCCGACGAACACCCGCCCGGAGTCCACGCTGTCCAGCCCCGCCATGCAGTGCATGAGGGTGGACTTGCCGGAACCGGACGGCCCCATGATGCCGGCGAACTGGCCGCGCGGGATGTTCAGCGACACGCCGTCGAGGGCCGCCACCGCCGTGTCTCCGGTGCTGTACCGCTTGGAGATGTTCTCCGCGCGGGCGGCGACGGGCTCACCCGTCTCCTCCGCCAGCACCGCCGTCGAGTTCTTCATTTCCGGCTCCTCGGGCAGGTGTGTAATGGTCGTGACAGTTCGTTCATGGCCTCTGCTGATATCCCGGCATCGAATAGGTGGGGCGGAGAGTGCGGGACGTCAGGACGCCGGAGCTCTTTCCGCGGCGATGATCACGACAATCCCGAGGACCGCAAGAATCAAGTTCGCGTAGATCTCGTAACCTTCCAGGAAGGCCACGTTGTTGACGACGACGCGGTTGAAGAAGTTGAGCACCGCGCCGAGGATGGGCTGGACGGCGATCTGATCGATGGCCCCGCTTACGCCTTCGAGGATCATGATGAACCCGATGAGCTGTAAGGATTTACGCACGATTCAACATTAAGGCCGATCGTGGCGGCGGGAATCGGTCGTCGGCATCTCCCGCGTCAACCGAAGTCGCCGATACGGATCCTGCTTTCCGACTAAAGTATGAGACGCGTCGACTTTGGTATCACGACCGTCGGCGGGACACCCGAATTGGACCGTCTACCGTCAGCATTGGATTGTGGTGGAAAAGGCCACAGCACGTTCTACACGGTCCGGTAAACGGCCGGGATCAGGAGCAGCCGAGATGCAGCCGCTGAAAATCGAAGGCGCATGGATCGACGACCCGAAAATCCACATCGACGATCGGGGAGGTCTGCACGAATGGTTCCGCGAGGAGGAGTTCCACGCGGTCACCGGACGGCGGCTGCGGCTCTCCCAGGCCAACTGTTCCGTTTCGCGCCGGGGCACCCTGCGCGGGATTCACGTCGCCGACGTGCCACCGGGCCAGGCGAAGTACGTCAAGTGCGTGCGGGGGGCGATGCTGGACGTGATCGTGGACATCCGCGTCGGCTCACCGGGGTTCGGCCGGTGGGAGATGGTGCGCCTGGACGACGAGGACCACCGGGGGGTGTTCCTTTCCGAAGGGCTGGGGCACGGACTGCTCGCGCTGACGGACGACGCGACCGTGATCTACCTGTGTTCGGAGGGCTACAACCCGACCAGGGAGCGCGGCATCCATCCACTCGATCCCGAACTGGGCATCACCTGGCCGGCGGACATCGAACCGCTCCTGTCGCCCAAGGACGCCGCGGCGCCCACCCTCGCCGAGGCGCGCGCGGCCGGTCTCCTGCCCTCCTATGAGGAGTGCCTGGCCTTCTACGCCTCGCAGGCCCGCGGGTAGGGACTCACCGGCCGTCGCGTCGGTGTGCCGGCCGCGAACCGTCATCGGCGGGTGCGCACCCTCTCAGCGGAAGGGCTTCGCCAGCTCGGGGTGGGCCGCGCGCAGCGCGTCCCGCCAGGGGCGGAGCGGCTCCAGACCCAGCTCCCGCCACCGCGCGTGGCCCAGGACGCTGAAAGCCGGTCGCTTCGCCGGCCGGACGAAGGCCTCGGAGGTCGTCCGGCGCACCCGCCCGGGGTCGGTGCCGGACAGCCGGAAGATCTCCTGGGCGAGCTCGAACCAGCTGGCCCTCCCGGAGTTGGTGGCGTGGAACATCCCCGCGGCGGAGCCGAGCTCGCCCAGCCTGACCAGCCGGTCCGCGAGGTCCGCGGCCCAGGTCGGCTGCCCGAACTGGTCGTCGACCACCTCGACGGTCTCCCGTTCCGCCATGAGACGGAGCATGGTGCTCACGAAGTTCGATCCGTGGGCGCCGTACAGCCATGCCGTTCGGACGACGGCGGCGGAGGGCAGCGCGTCGAGGACCGCCTTCTCCCCGGCCAGCTTGGTCCGCCCGTACGCGGTCCGCGGCTCGGCCGGGTCGCCCTCGGCGTACGGGACGTCCGCGTCACCGGAGAAGACGTAGTCGGTGGAGACGTGGACCAGCCGGGCGCCGTGCCGCGCGCAGGCCTCGGCGAGCAGCCGGGGGCCGTCGGCGTTGACCCGGTAGGCCTCTCGCTCCCGTTCCTCGGCGTCGTCCACCGCCGTCCAGGCGGCGCAGTTGACCACGACCCGCGGGGTGAGCGTCTGGAAGGCCGACTCGACCTGGCCCCGATGGGAGATGTCCAGGTCGCGGCGGGTTCGTGCGGCGATGTCGTGCCCTCGTCCGCGCGCCAGCGCGACCACCTCGTGCCCGAGCATGCCTGTCGCCCCCGTGACGAGCCACGTCATGGCGTTCTCTCCCTTGTCTCCAGGCATCGCCGGCTCTGATCACCCTAAAGCCGGAAGGCGATCGAGGGGTATGGAAGACGAGACGGCGTCCGGCGCCTACGGGTACGACGGCGCGTCGCGCAGCCGGCGTACGCTCAGCACCGCCTCCCACATCGGGTCGTGACCACCGGAGTCCCCATGGCGATCGCCGTCGCCACGCGGTGAAGATCGAAAGATCGCTGCCGCGTCGGTGACATGGGCGTCGCGACGCGGCAGCGGTCTCTCAGCGGGTGGTCCCCTCCGTTCAGCGCAGGTCGAACAGGCGGGTGCTGGTCTGCTTGAGGCGGTTGCCGTCGGCGTCCCAGGCCTCGACCTTCAGGCTGACCGCGCCCTTGGTGTCGCGCAGGGACGGGTAGCGGGTGTCGGCGGTGTAGGCGCCGTCACGGTCGCGCTTGACCGAGACGGGCGTCCACCTGGCGCCGTCGTCGGTGCTCATCCACAGCTTGAGCCCGGCGATCTTCGGCATCTTCGCCGCGGACGGCGAGTGGTAGGCCTCGACGGTGAACCTGTGGGATCGGCCGGCGCGGACGGTGTTGTCCATCGCCAGGGTGTCGCCCAGGTCGTAGCCGGCGAAGACGACGGGGGTGGGCCGGCACTGCTCGGTGACTCCCGCGACGACCCAGTACTTGCAGAACGATCCCGGCAGCACGTGTTCCTTGGCCGGCGGGGCGCGGAACGTCCACTCGGTGTCGTGCTGGGCGTTCTTCGCGGTCAGCCGGTAGGTGCCGGCGCCCTCGGGCAGGGTGAACGCGGGGAGGTTGTCCAGGTAGGGCCGCGTGGCGCGGGGGATCTCCGTGCCGTCCCGGTGGAGACGCAGGTCGTAGTCCGGGGTGAGAAGAGCGTTGTTCTTCCAGAATCCACTGCTGAACGGATGCTTGTCGGGCGTGCCCGCCGGGGCGAACTCCGCCCAGAGGGTGTCACCCTGCACGCAGATCGTGCACGTCAGGTCCACGCCCTGTGTGGTGAGGGGCGGCGCGTTCTTGTCGGCGAGTGCGTAGACCTTCTCCGCCACCGTCATGGCGCCCGGTGTCAGGCCGGCGGTGAACCACTGCTGCCGGGTACGGCCGGGCCGGTCGAACACCTCGGTGCGCCACCGGGTGTCGTAGTAGGCCGTCCTGTCGAGGTTGGCGGAGCTCATGCCGTGCGAGTGGATGACCTTGGGATCGATGGGGCCGACCCATTCGGTCCGGCTGGTCGGTCCGACGAAGGCGGTATGCGCCCAGAACGAGGTGGCCGTCGTCGTGGTCGCGGCGTCGTCCTGCTTGTAGATCGTGTGGTGGTTGTTGAAGCCGGTCGGCTGGGAGGCGTGGACGTCCAGGTCGACCTGGGCGAGCTGCTTGCCGGTGAAGGTGTAGTGCAGGGACTTCGGCACGCTGCCCTCGGCGTACGGCTTGAGGGTGTAGGCGTAGGGCGTCTGCGGTGTGCCGGTCACCCGGACGCCGACCGGTTCGCTCGCGAGCCGGGCGCGCAGCTGCAGCCCCTCCTTGTTCGACAGGGAGACGTTCGGGAGGCTGATGGGCTTGGGGTCGCCGGTGTTGATCTCCTGGTAGACGCCGATCGGCAGGGCGCAGGAGGCGCCCTTCGATGGGAAGACCGCAAATCCGGCCGCACCGGCCTCGCGGATCGGGATGACCTTGCTGATCATGGTGTAGCACTTCGCATGGCCGTCGGGCTCGACCCCCGTCTCCACGAGGGCCAGCTTGCCGCGCAGGTCCTTCCCGGCGATGTCCTCGGGCCGGCCCTCTCCGACGTCGACGAGCGACAGGTTCCGCGTCCCGGTGAACGGCTTCCAGTCGGGCTGGTTGTTCTGGCGGGGGCCCTCCGGGTAGTCGAAGTGATGAGGGGCGACCGGATCCAGGGTGATCGGCTTGCGCCCGCCCGTGCTCATGGTGACCTGGGCCTGCCCCAGCGTCCACTGGCCGGAGAAGCGGAACCTGCCCTTGGTGACGGGCTTGGTGGGGGTGGCCCACACCTCCGCCCACGCGCCGGCCTCCGAGCCCGGAGTCACCCTGGTGGCGTACGTCTTGCCGTTGGCGATGGTCCGCTGGGTGACGACGACCCAGATGTTGTTCAGCGGCTCGGCCGGCTTAGGGGTGCTGAAGCGGACCTGGGAGGCCTGCCGGGCATCGAGCGTGATCTCGGTGTCGCCGGTGACGGTGACCTCCGGGTTGATCAGGAACATCTCGTTGTACCGGTCGTCGGAGTCCACCGTGCCCACCAGCTGCATCACCGAGTGCGTGCCGACCGGGACCCGGGTGACCGTGATCCCCTCGTCCGACAGCACGGTGCCCGCGCTGTATTCCTTCTCGCCGTCGACGTCGAGGGTCTCCTGGTACCACGGCGTGACGGGCTTGCCGTCCCTGCCGACGGTGCGGACGGTGAGCTGGGCGAGCGGAGCCTCGCGCACCGTGCCCACCGGGGTGGTCAGCCGGACGCCGTCGGCCTCGGTCGTCACGGCACCGGTGTAGGCGCCGAGCTCCAGGCCGGCCGTGTCGAGGGTGACGGTCGCCGAGGCGGTGCCGTTCGCGGGCACGGTGAGGGTCGGATCGGTGCTCAGCCTGCCTTCCACCGCGCCCTTCCCCACCTTGTGCAGGGCGGGGGTGAGCGTGAGGGTGACCGGCTGGTCGGTGAGGTTGCGGTAGGAGAGCTCCCGCTGCAGGGTCTCGCCCTCCTCGGTCACCGAGCCGAAGTCGATCCCGCCGGTGGTGGCGAAGACCCGCTGGGTATACGCCTTGGCGAGGTCCACCCGCCCGGCGCCCTGCTCGTACACGGTGAAGCCGTCGTCCTTGGAAGTGGACATCAGTGCGGCCTTGAGCAGCGGCCCCTTCCAGTCGGGGTGCTGCTGCGCCATGATCGCCGCCGCGCCCGCCACGTGCGGCGTGGCCATCGAGGTGCCGGACGCCTCGGTGTAGTGGTCGTCGACGGGGGTGCCCATCGCGGTGCCCGCGGCGCGGGCGGCGGCGATGTCCACACCGGGCGCGGCGATGTCGGGCTTGAGCCCCGAGTCGCCGAACCGCGGCCCCCGGCCGGAGAAGTAGGCCATCTGGTCCTGTTTGTCGACCGCGGCGACGGTGAGCGCGGCCTCGGCCGTGCCGGGCAGGGACACGGTCCCGGGGAGGGCGCCGGAGTTGCCCGCCGCGATGACGAACAGGGTGCCGGTGGACGCGCTCAGGTCGTTGACCGCCTGGCTGATCGGGTCGGTGCCGTCGCTGGGGCCGGCGCCCAGGCTCATGCTGACGACCTTGGAGCCGCTGCTGGCGGCCCATTCCATGCCCTCGATGATCCAGGAGTCCTGGCCGGAACCGGCGTCGTCCAGCACCTTGCCGACGACCAGCTGCGCGCCCGGTGCCACACCCTTGTGCGTGCCGCCGGACGCCGCTCCGGAGCCGGCGATGGTGGAGGCCACGTGGGTTCCGTGGCCGTGGCCGTCCTTGACCGGCGAGTCGGGGACGAAGGACCTGGAGTCGGCGATCTTTCCTGCGAAGTCGGGGTGGGTGGCGTCGATGCCGGTGTCCAGCACCGCGACCTTCACCCCGGTGCCGTCGTGGCCGCCGGCCCAGGCCTGCGGCGCGCCGATCATGGCCACGCTCTCGTCCAGGACGGCCTTGACCTTGCCGTCCAGCCACACCTTGGCGATCCCGCCGCTCAGCGTGTCGGACGCTTTCAGGCCGGCCGAGGGGGCGGTCCGTACGGCTTCCCAGAACGTCCCCGCCTCCGCCTTGGTGACGTTCACGGCCGAGGCGTGGATGCTGTCCAGCGTGTTGGTGGGGACGCTGGCCGGGATCTCGTCGGCAGCCCGCCTGAGGGTGGCGCCCTCGCGGTCCTTCGGGTACTGCACGATCACCGGGACCTGCTTGGTCCGGTCGTCGGCGTAGCCGTTCTCCGCCAGATATCTGACGTCGAACAGCCGCCGGTCCAGCCGCCCCGCCTGAATGGCGGGCATCGCGTCGGTGGGCAGGACGTAGACGCCCTCGGGAGTGGTCCGGGTGACCAGCCGCGGCCGGCGGCCGTCCGAGCGGGCGGCGGGTTCGGTCTTCACGTCGAAGCGGCCGACTGCGGCCTGGGTGAGCGTGACCTTGTCACCGGTGACCAGGGTGATGACGTGCGGGCCCGGGCCGACACCCTGGAGTGTGACGGGAGCCGCCGGGGGCGGCTGCGCCGGCCCGGCGGCCAGTGCCGCCGGCGTCTGCGGCAGCGCGGTCGCGGCCAGTGCGAGGAGCGAGGTCAGCAGGACGGTGCGTTTCACGCGGTCCTGCCAGGGGGTGACGGCCGGAATCCGTTCTCGGACATGGCGGGGCACTGCCTTTCTGCGTGATCGCGATGGGGGGAGAGCGGGGAGAGCCGGATCACAGGGGCTCGAACCCCTCGGGGAGCCGGGGCGCTACGGCGACCGGTCGGGTCACCTCCTCGGACTGCGCCTCGTGACCGGGGTCCTCGTTCGATGCGGGCTCAGGCGCATCCTGGTCAGACATGAGGCAAGCATCGTCGCCACCCCCTCGGCGGGCTATGGGGTGACATGTGGGGAAAACACCCCAACTTTCCCGATCAAGGTCCTGCGGGGTGGTCCAGGTGGCGGGCCAGCTCCGTCCGCGAACGCGCGCCGAACTTGCGCATCGCCGCGCCGAGATGCTTGTCGACCGTCTTCGGCGACAGGAACATCTCCCTGGCGATCTCCTGGTTGGTCAGCCCCTGCGCGGCGAGCCGTGCCACCTGCCGTTGCCGCGTGGACAGCGAGTCGCCCGCCACGCTGCGCGCCGGGGCGGGGGAGGACGGGCGCAGACCCCATCGCCGCGCCAGCTGCGTGGCCCGATCCAGGTCCCATCGCGCGCCCAGCTCGCCGTACCCGGTGGTGGCGGCTTTGAGGGTGTCCGCCGCGGCCGCGTCGCCGAGGGCGAAGAGGCAGGCCGCGGCCTGCTCGTTCGCCTGGGCCGCCTCATAGGGCGCCGACGACCCTCCGAAAGCGGCGGCGGACGCCGCGAAATGCGCCGCGCCCTCGCTCCACCGCCGCTCCGCGGCGGCCAGGAGACCACGGGCCTGCCGGAGCGCCGCCGGAGCCAGCGGCGCGTCCACCCCCGGCAGCCGGGACTCGTACCGATCCACCACCTCGGCCGCCTCTGTCGGCCTGCCCGCCGCCAGCAGCGCCTCCGCCAGCGCCGGAACCGCCCGGACCCCCACCGGCCAGAAGCCGTTGGCCTCCCACATGGCGACGGCCTCCGAGGTCTCCGCGATCGCCGCGGCGGCCTCACCACGGGCGGTGGCCACCCGCAGCAGCATGCTCACCGGAAACGGGAGCAGATCGACGTCTCCCATGGCCCCCACCCGCTGGACGACTTCACGTAGGAGATCCTGAGCGGCGTCCATACGGCCCGGGGCGGGCGACAGGCAGGCCGCCACGGCATCCAGGAGGTTCATTTCGACCGGGCGGTCACTGCGCCCGTGACGCAGCGCCTCGATCTCCTCGCCCAGCCCGTCCCAGGTGCCCCGGCAATAGGCCACCATCGTCATCGAGGCACGACAGCGGAACTCCATGCCGCCGGTGACGTCGGCGCTCGCCGCACTCTCCAGCGCCTTGGTCAGCAGTCGAAGCGCCACCTCGTGATGTCCGCTGAAACAGGCCTCGTCGCCGATGGAGCGATAGGCGGAGACCTCCCTGCGGCGACCGGCGTAGCCGCCCGTCTCCCGCACGACGCGGTCGGTCAGCTCGGCCCAGCGCGGATCGCCGGCCACGGTGAACACCATCGCGACCTTGCTCAGCACGAGAAGCCGGGTCACGGGGTCACCGACCTCGGGCAGCGTCTCCAGAGCGCGCTCCAACCACCCCAGACGCTCATGGGACGGCACGTCCATGGTGGCCGGCAACGCCAGGGCCACCATGGTCCAGGCCGCCAGCTCCGGCCGCTCGGCCAGATCCTCCAGGGCGTCGGTGAACATCCGATACCTGCGCGCCGGGTCCGTCCGGGTCACTTCGAGCTGCATCCCCAGCAGGAACCGGAGCTCACCGCGGACCGGCCCGGGAGGGGCCTGGTCGAGCGCCTCGGCGAGCAGGTCGCCGACGTCCGGCAGATGCAGCAACTCCGAGGCGGCCCACCCCAGCCGGATCGTCAGGGCCGCCCGGCGCTCGGGCGCCAAGTCCGCGTGGCGCAGCACGTCCTCCAGGAGCCGTGCCACCTCGGCGTCGTCACCCAGCTCGAAGGCGCTGTCGGCGGCCTTCACGGCGGCGTCCACCCAGTCACCGAGCCGGCCGGCCTGCCGGAGATGGTAGGCCACCTGCCCGAGCGGCACCGGGCGCAGGCCCTGGACGGCGGTCGCGGCGGCGGCGTGCAGGGTCTGCCTGCGCCCCAGCCCGATCCCCTCGTGGACCGCCTGGGCCGCCAGCACGTGCCGGAATCTCACCATCCCGTCCCGCTCGACGAACAGGCCGGAGTCCAGTACCTCGTCCACCGCGCCGGCCGCGTCCTCGGAGGACAGGCCGGTGACGTCGATGAGCACCGCGACCGGCGAGGCGAGCTGGAGCACCGCGCCCGCCTCCGCCACCGCCCGCGCCGCGGGTGACAGGCACCCCACCCGCTCCCGCACCGAGGAGCGCACCCCGCTCGGCACGTCCAGCTCCTCCAGGGCCCTGCGCGCCCATCCGCCGCCCCACGGGATCAGCACCCCGCGCGACCGCAACAGCGCCAGCAGCTCCTGGATCGCCAGCGGCAACCCCGAGGCCCGCAGGCACAGGTGCGCCGCGAACTCCTCGGAGACCTCGCGGCTGTCCAGGATCGCGGCCGCGAGCTCACGAGTCTGTCTCTCGTCCAGCGGCGTCAGCACGATGTGCTCGTGGGTGAGCGTGTCGGCGGGACGCGCCGTCAACGCCCGTACGGCGGCCGACGCCTCCTCGCCCCGGCAGGTCAGTACGACCGACAGCGTGGCGGGCGGCTTGGCCAGCAGATACGCCAGGAACTCGACCGTCTGCTCATCGGCCCAGTGCAGATCCTCCACGACCAGCAGCGCCGGACCCAGCGCGGCCAGCACCTCGCTCAGCCCGCGGAACAGCCGGTGCCGCTCGGCCGCCCGGTCGTCCAGTGGCTCGGGCGGCTGCGGCAGCACGTGGGCCAGCTCGGGAAGCAGGGCGCGCAGCGAACCCGCCACCGGCGACAGCGCCGCTCCCGCCAGATCCTCGCTGCGGGACCGCAGCGCCTCGACGACCGGCCCCAGTGGGAACGGCTCCCTGATCTGGTTGCACCCGCCGCTGAGCATTCGCCGTCCCGCGACCTCCGGCCGCGCGGCCAGCTCCGTCACCAGACGGGACTTGCCGATGCCCGCCTCACCCTCGACGAGGATCACCGAAGGCGGCACGGTCACCGCGGTGACCAGCCGCTCCAGCTCTCCGTCGCGCCCGACGAGCACCGGGGAGACCATCCGGCCGTGAACCCTGTGCCCATCCGTGCTCATCCGCTCACCAGCCCCGCTGATTCCGCCCCCGCTGCGATCACGACATTCAATACCTTCTGGCCATAAATGTCATTAAGGTTGGCCCGCGAGATGGGCTTCTAGAGCATCCGGACGCCGCGCCACCTCCGCTTCCGACGTTCGTCGGGAAGTCCTCATCGCCTCCGCCGGGCAGGCCGAGGGCCACCCGGCACGCCTCGGGACCGGCGGAAGTCGATGATCGAAAAGGTCCGCACCTGTCGTGGCCGGTGTAATTACGATCATGACGCCGGCGAAGGCGGACCGCCACGGCGGTGCGGCGGCCGCCGACCACTCGCGCCGCGCCGGATCCGAGTGTCGATTCGGCCCGGATCACCTCGTTCGCCGCTCCCCGACGAGATCCCGCCTGGTGGCGTTCCGAAGAAGTATTGACCTGTCCGGATTTATTTATTGGCAGTTATAATATGATTTTCGGTAGGCATAGAATGGCGCGATCGCCGTCCGCGGAGTGAACGGCCGAATACCGGGTCGTACCGGCCTCAGGTGAACAGGGCGCGGTCGAGATCAATACGACCAAAAAGAAAGCAATGTCGTAAAGGGTCGACAGGCGCCGGTGCGTACGTGCATGGTCAGGTCCACAGATTTGAATGACATCGGGGTGACGATGCGCTTCGGGGAGTTCGCCGCTCCCCTGTCCGCGACGGGGGCGGACGGGGGAAAGGCTTTGCGTATTCCAGCTGCCATACCTGCACGTACAGGGCTATCGCCTGCTCGGTCACCGATCAGTGTGCCTGCGTGATCGCCTCAACTTGGCTGTCGAGTAGCTGACCGTCACCCGTCGTAACGTACTGCACGACTTCGGAGGGGAACCATGCGGGTTGCGATCGTCGGGTACGGGGGGGCCGGCCGGCAACATGAAGAGGCGATTCGGCAGGTCGCTCAGGTATCGCTCGCGGGCATCCTCGACACCGATGACGAAATCCTCCTTCCGGAGGAACTGAGGCTGCCGTCGTGGGACGCGGTGTTGTCGGACTCCACGATAGACACCGTCGCGCTCTGCCTGCCGCCGGGTGGCCGCGCGGATCGGGTCGTCGAAGCGTTGCGGGCGAACAAGAAGGTCCTGGTGGAGAAGCCGCCGGCGATGTCCGTGGCGGAGTTCGACCGGATCGTCGCCGAACCCGGAACGGTCGCCGTCATGCTGCAGCATCGGTTCCGGCTTCCTCGCGAGGCACTGCTGGACTGGCCGGGCGGCGCCACCGGCGTCCTCCTGGTCAGCCGGCCCAGGGACGCGGTCCGGCACTATCGGGGGTGGCGTGGCGACTCCGGCAGTGCGCTGGGCGGAATCATGGCGCACCTGGGTGTTCACTACCTCGATCTGGCCTGCCAGGTACTGGGCGAGGTCGAGCGGGTCGAGATCGCCGACTATCACGAGTGCGCCCCTGGAATCGATCTGCGAAGCAGCGGCCTGATCCGGTTCACGTCGGGTGCCACGCTGAACTTCACGGTCACCGCCGATGTGAGCACGCGTGCGGAGCGACTGATCCTGCTGGCCGATGACCGCAGGCTCGAAATCCGGGACGGTGCCGTCGAGTTCCAGCGGGGAGACGAGATCGTCGGCGCCCGGGAGCTCACCACGTCACAGGCCAGGGCGCGGGTGTACGGGGAGTTGTCCGTCGGGCCCGACCGCTCGGCGCTGCACCGGACCCGCCCGGCGATGGTCGTGCTGGACGCGCTGCGGGAGATGGGTGCCCGATGAGCTCCAGGCTCGGACTTTCCTCGGGGTCGGCTCCCCGGCTCACCGCCGCCGAATTCGCGCGGCTGACCCGGGCGGCTCTCGGCGAGGTCGTCGATCTCCGGGCGGGCAAGGGCCACGCTTGGGAGGACGAGGGGATCGAGGGCCTGGACGGTCTGCCCGTGGCGTTCGTGGGCATCTCCGTGGTGCTGGGCCGGCCAGGGCAGGACACCGCTGCCGCGACCCGATTCGCGGGCCATGCGATCAAGGTGTTCGCCGAGGCGGGCGCGCTGGCGGCGACGAGCACCGCCCAGCAGTTCGCCGAGCTGGTCCGGGGCAGGGAAGCCGAGCAGGTACTCGTCGAAACCCATAACGGGTACGCGGCGATCGACGAACTCCTGCGACTCTGTGACCGGTACGGCTGCCGGCTGGTCCTCGACAACCTGGGGCTCGCCCAGATCGGCGCCGATGTCCGATCCGAGGAGGCCCGGTTGCTGACCAGTACCGCCGCGATCCAGGTCAAGGGTTTCACCCTCCCGTCCGATCCGAACGAGCGGCCCCGGCATCGCGCGCTTGACTGCGAGGACCTGGGCTGGTTGGCACCCTTCGCCTCCACCGGCGTCGACATCACCGTGGAGTCCCGGGCCGGCGTGCCCCAGGCGGACCTCCAGGTGCTCCGCAGAGTCTGGAAGGATTTCCGATGAAGCTGGCGATCATCAACGACGAGATCGATCAGGATCTGGCCCGGGCCGCCGATGCCGTGGTCGAGTGTGGTCTCACCGGCGTCGAGATTCGTTCGGTGGCCAACGTGCCGCCGCATGTGCTGAGCGACGCGCAGCTTGGCGACGTACGCCGGACATTGACGGAGCGGAATCTGGCCGTGGCCGGCTTCTGCCCGCCGGCGCTGAAGCGGAAGATGCCCCGGACCGACGCCGACGTGGCGGCGACTCGGAACCTGCTCGGCCGCGCGATCGAGCAGGCGAACATACTCGGTTCGCCGCATGTGCGGATCTTCACCTTCTACCGTGACGGCGATCCTGACCCGAAGGCCGCGGCGCTGGTCGCCGCGGAGGTGCTGGACGGCCTGGATCTGGCAGGCGTCCGGCTTCTTGTGGAGACCGGCACCCGGACCAATACGCCGACCATGGCGTTGACGCTCGCCTTTCTGGAGGCTCTCGGGCGACCGGAGATCGGTGTGCTGTGGGATCCGGGCAACTCTGTCTTCAGCGGCTGGCACGCCAACCCCTTTCCCGAGGAGTACACGATCGGCCGAGAGGTGATCGGCCACATCCACGTGAAGGACCCCGCCGGGACCAGCGGCTACGTGCGACTCGGTGACGGAGATCTGCCCTGGGGACGGATCATCGAGAGGCTGGGCGCGGACGACTACACCGGCTGGCTCTCGCTGGAGACCCACTGGCGTTCTGGGCGGGTGCTCACCCAGGACCAACGGGACCGTCCGTGGGGTGACGCCTTCTCGGAAGGTGGTTATCCGGCCAGCGTCACCTGCATGCGGGCATTACGAGCGCTGGTCGCGTCATGACCGAGCCCCTTCTGCTTCTCGGCGCGCAGCGCTCGGGCACGACCGCGCTCGCGCACGCGCTGAGCAAGGCGTACGCCGCCATGGGCGGGATCTTCACCGTCAACGGAAAACTGCCCTACGTGCTGGCCCGCTGGTGCACGAGGGCGGACCTCGCCTGCCGACACTTCCGGGCCGATGAGATCAGCCACGCGCTTCACCGTAAACCGCCGGGCGGGATACACGCGGCCCGCTGGCTCGGGAACCTCGACAGGGTCCTGCGCGACACCGCCGCGGAAGTGGCCCGCGGCGAGCACACCGACCCGGTGGCCACGTGCAGGCACGTGATCGAGCGGGCCTACGCGGACTGGCCCCGCTGGGGCGACAAGTACAACGAGTATCTGCTGGACCTTCCCGGTCTCCTCGACGTGCTGCCTCGACCGCGGGTGATCCTGCTCGTCCGGCACCCGCTGGAGGCGGCCGCCTCACAGCTGGAGTGGACGGGCGACCGGCCCTGGCGGCCGTCCTCGACCGCCGACGCCTGCCGGAAGTGGGCGGCCTGGCACACCTCCTGGCTGGAGAGCGCCGACCGGATCGCACCCGAGCGGAGGCTCGTCGTCGACTACCACGAGCTGTGCTCGGGCGCGGCGACCGAGCGGCTCAGTACCTTCACCGGCCTGGAACTCTCCGGCCCGCTCAACGCTCTCTCGGCCACCAGACCTTCGGCGATCGAAGAACCGTCGCCGGAGATCGCAGCAGTGTGGCGGACGCTCCGCCACACGATTCCGTAAGGGGAACCGACAAATGAACGATCTCTCAGTTTCGAGCCAGGGATATGGTCCCGATCACGGGACCGAGTTCGGCTACGGCCTGCACCACATCCAGATCGCCATCCCGGCCGGCAGCGAGGACGACTGTCGCGCCTTCTACGTCGGTGTTCTCGGCATGGTGGAACTCGTCAAGCCGCCGGTACTCGCCGCGCGCGGCGGCCTCTGGATACGTGCCGACAACCTGGAGATCCATCTCGGTGTCGAGAATGATTTCCGGCCGGCCCGCAAAGCCCACCCGGGAATCCGGGTCGCCGACCTCGACGCTCTGGCCCGGCATCTGGCGGCCAAGGGCGTCGAGGTGACCTGGGACGACAACTTTCCCGGGCACCGGCGGTTCTACGCGGCCGACAACCTCGGCAACCGGCTGGAGTTCCTGCAGCGTGACGGTTTAGACGCGCCGGTGGAGTGGTGAGATGAACGATCTCCCATCAAGATCATCTTGCTGCCGCATCCTCCCGTCGAGGCCCGGGAGCGCACATGCTGAAAGTTGACGATCTTGTTATCACGGTCGGCGCCAAGGGGAACGAGGTGGTGCTGCTGCGCGGTGCGGATCTGCGGATTCCGGCCGGCAGCAGCCTGCTGATCCAGGGCGAACGCGGATCGGGAAAATCGACTCTTTGCAAGGTGCTCTGCGGCGAACTCGAGCCACGGTTCGGAACGGTGGAATCAGACGCGCTGATCATCGATGACGCCGATGCCATGGACCCCACGGTGCTGGCCGACCTGCTCGACCGGCGTACGAGCCAGGGCAAGACGACCGTTCTGCTGGCCACCGACGGATCCTTGCCCACCGATCGGGTCTGTCGGCTCGCCCGGGGAACGTTGTGCTACATCGACGAGGAAAGCCGGTCGGTTCCCGAACCGCTGCGGGTGCCGCCCGCGACGCTGAAGGAGCGATCGGCCGCCGCGCTCAGGGCGGCCGGCAGCAGTGACGAGACCGCCACGCTGGTGGCCGACGTCCTGGTGGAAGCGGATGTGCGGGGCCACCACTCGCACGGTGTGGGCCTGCTGCCGACCTACCTGACCCGAGTGCGCCAAGGGGGGATCGACCCGCTCGCCGAGCCGGTGCTGACCGAGCAAGGAGCCGTCGCCCGCGTCGACGCGCGGAACGGCTTCGGCCAGCCCGCGGCGGCGATGGCCGCGGACTGGTGCGCGGCCACCGCCGCCCGGCTCGGCGTGGCCGCCGTGGCCGTTCACTCCAACAACCATGTGGGAATGATGGCGGCCTACCGCTGGCCTTTCCAACGGCAGGGCGTCGCCGGACTGCTGTTCAACATCTCAGGGCCGAGCCTGGCCGCGCCCGGAGCGGCACGACCGACGCTCGGCAGCAACGCGATCTGTATGGTGACGCCCACCGCGGCCGTCGAACCCTTCGTGGTGGACTTCGCCACCGGCGTGGTCTCCATCGGCAAGATCCGTGCTGCCGCGCAGCGCGGTGACCAGGTTCCGTCGGAGTGGTTGCTGGACAGCCGGGGAAGACCCTCCTCCAATCCACTGGACCTGGAAAAGGGCGGCTCCGTCCCGGTCTTCGGTGACTACAAGGGACTGTGCGTAACGCTCATCGCCGAGGTGATCGCGGGCATTCTGGGGGGCCACACCGTGAGTCCGCTGGTGGTCAAACAACGCGCGGAACCCGGCCGCCCGATGGGCTGCACACAGTTGTTCGTCGGCCTCTCCACCACCGCCTTCGGGCTGGACGCCGAACGGACCTCGATCGACAAGCTGTTGCAGACCCTTCGGGACGCGGTACTGGCCGGATACCCAGGACAGCCGCCCACGCCGTACTTCCCGGACCAGGCAGAGGCGGCATGGACGGCCCGCGCCCACGAGACGGGCATTCCCGTCCCGGCGGCCGTCGCGACGGCGCTTGGGTGGAGCGAGCGGTGATCGGGCCCGCCACGGCTCGGGCGCTGCGCTCCTCCGCCCCGGGCTGGCCCCTGGTCCTCTATTTCCACCACGTACATCCGGAACTCGTGCACTACACCTCACTCACCCCTGACGACTTCGAACGCGGCCTTGAGACGGTGCTGTCCCGGTACGGGCCGGCGCTCCCCCCGGAAGCACTCGATGATCTGACCGCGCTGCCGGACGAACCCACCGTGCTCGTCACCCTCGATGACGGGCATCGCGACAATCTCGACCACGCCCTGCCCATCCTCGACAGGCTGGGGATCAGAGCGGTCTTCTTCGCCATCACCGAGATGGCGGAACTGGAGGCGCAGCATGCCCGGCACCTGAGCTGGGCCGAGCTGACCGATCTGCACAGGGCGGGGCACGCGGTCGGCTCGCACACGGTGACGCACCGGATGTTGCACCAGCTCGCCCCGGTCGAACAGCGCAGGGAGATCGCGGACTCGCTGGCGGCGATCCAGGCCCGGCTGGGGGCGGTCCGGCCCCTGCTGGCCTACCCCTACGGCTTCCCTCCGACCGTTGACGCGGTCCCGGCCGGGACACTCGGCTTCGGCACGGTGAAGGCGGACCCGCTGCCATGGACCGTCGCCCCGCAACGAATCCGCCGTACCTATCTTCCCTCGGACGACCAGCACGCCTGGCCGTGGCTCTGCGACGAATGGAGGCGACAGTGGAACCGCGAATCACAGTGATCATCCCGAGCAGAGACCGTTATCGAGACCTCCGGCGTTGCCTGAACGCCCTGGCGGAATGCAACACCGCGCTGCTGTACGAGGTGCTCGTCGTCGACGACGGTTCAAAGCCGCGAATCACCGACGCGGTGCAGGTGGCCGGCCTGCCGATCCGGCTGCTGCGCAATCCGCGGCCGATCGGCGCCATGCCGTCCCGGTCCTTCGCCGCCGAGCAGGCGGTCTCACCCGTGATCGCGTTCCTCGACGACGACGCTCTTCCCAGGGCGGACTGGCTCGACCAGATCGATCGCGAACTGACCGCCGACCGAGGCGGCGTCACCGGCAGGGTGCTGCCCTTCGACAGTGGCGTGGTCTCCAGGGCCCGGCAGTCTCGCTACCTCGACCGGTACAGGGGGCTGCGGCCGGGGCAGGAGGTGCGTTTCTTCGCCGGGGGAAACGGGGCCGTCTGGCGCGAGGCCTTCCTGGCGGCCCGCGGAGATGTCGTCAACGCGCCGGGCAGCGACAACGACATCGTCGCGGGGCTGGCCGCGATGGGCCTTTCGGTCAATTTCGTACCCACGATGGTGATCGTTCACCGCAACAGCAAGGGCCTGATGCGTGCCGTCCGGGACGCCTACGGCGCGGGCCGCCGCCACCCCGAACGGCTGACGATGGCCGTCGCGGTCCAGCAGGTCCTGGGCTCCGCCTCGGGGCGGGATGTGCAGACCCGGCTCGTCAACTGGGCGCTCAACCTCGTCCACCTGGCAGGCCGCCGCGGATCCCGTCGGCTGGCCGTGCCGAGCACGAGGGAGCGATGACACCACGGAGCGGTGCTCCAGGCCGGCCGATCAGGGGGAACGCTCGGGAAAGTGTCTTCGAGCTGGGCGGCCGCCTGCTCAGGCCGGCACGGCGAACAGGGGCGCGACACGTCATCTCCGCCGAACGGATCCCCGATGACCGTGGAGACCGCACAGATCAACTGCACCTGTTGTTTCGGTTGATGAAACGAGGGACATGATATGAACCGTCACGTTCTGGTCGTTGGGAATGGTCGCGAACTGCCCGCGTACATTCACCAGGTCGACCCCGAGGCGCGCACCTCCGTACTCGTCCGCAATGACGTGCTGAAGCGGGTCCGCGACGCGTCCCTGCACGCTCGAATCGTGGGAGTCTCCTCAACCGACGACTCCTCGTGGATCGCCATGGCGAGGGCGATCCACGAGGTCGAGCCTGTCACCCACGTCGCCAGTTTCAGCGAGAAGGACCAGGACAAGGCGGCCGCTGTGGCGAGCGCGCTGGGACTGGGAATGCACTCCGCCGAGACGGTCAGAGCAGTCCACGACAAGCTCCACATGCGTGACCGGCTGACCGCGGCCGGCATCCCCGGGCCCTTCGCCGGACAGGTCGCCTCGCCAGGCGACATCACCGACTTCGCGGACCGCCACGGATATCCCGTCGTGGTGAAACCGGTCATGGGCGCGGCCAGTTCAGGGGTCACCGTCGTGCACCGCCCGTCCCAGGCCGAGGCGGCGTGGAAGTGGGGTCTCGCGGCCGAGGACGCCGCGGACGGCAGGCTGATGGTGGAGACGTTCCTGGACGGCCCCGAGATCAGCGTCGAGGCGTTCTCCGAGCGGGGGGAACACCTCATCGTCGCGATCACGCTGAAGGTGAAGGACCCCGTCCACTGTGTGGAACTCGGCCACATGATCCGCGGTGAGCTGCCGCCGGAGACCGAGCACCTGGTCCGCGAGACCGTGACCGACGTACTACGCGCGCTGGACGTGCAGAACGGCCTGACTCATACCGAGATCATTCTCACCGATGAGGGGCCGAGGCTGGTGGAGACACACCTGCGGCCGGCGGGTGACCTGATCCCGGAGACGATCCGGGACACTCACGGGTTCGACCTGCTCGACCTCTTCGTGCGCCAGTCGATCGGTGAGAGCGTGATCGACCGGCTCCGTCTCGGCCACCGGGACCTTGAGTCGAGCGACCGCTACGCGGCCGTCTGGTACCGGGTCCCCGATCGGAGCGGCCGGGTGGTCGCCGTTGAGGGACTCGCCGAGGCGGGCTCGATCGCCGGCGTCCTGTCCGTGGAGCTCGAGCTGGAGGTCGGATCCGACGTGGTGGAGGTTCCGCGTGACTCACGGGACCGGCTGCTCGTCGTCCGGGCCATCTCGCACTCTCCCGCTCACGCCCTCAAAATCGCCCGCACCGCCGCCGAAACGGTGACGGTGACGATCGACGAGGCATCCGGTTCCGAGGCCACCCGTGAGGTCCGGGCCTCGGCCTCCGTGGCGGAGAAGGTGCGGCAGGCGTACGCCACGCTGAACCCCGCCGGCTCAGGACCATTGGCTCCGGTGGCCGTCGAGGCGTTGACCGAGGCGTCCGTCGCCGGCTTCGCGTTGCGGGCCGCGGAGACACACCGCTGGGACGACGGCCGCATCCTCCCCGCGGAGGTCCTCGAACGGCACCTGGCCGAGTTGGCGTTCGAGGCGCTGACCGCCGTCGCCCTCGCGGCCCCGGGCCGGATCGACGTCGGGGCTTCCATGGACGAGGTCGCCCGGGCCGCCGGACGAGACCTGGACTGGTTCGACGCGCCGGAGGATCCGGGACGCAGGGACGCCCTTCGGGCGTCGCTCGACATCGCCCGGTTGCCGGAGAGCCGCGCCGACGACCTGAAGGCGGCCCTCGCTCGACGGGTCGAGCAGTTGCGGGACGCGCTCGACGACGAATGGAGCCCCCAACCCGACGTCTGCCTGGCCGCTCTGCCGCTGTTCTCCAGGCCGGTGGCCGACGTCCTGGTCTTCGTCGCCCTCGGGTGTGACACGAGGTGCAGCGACGTGGTGTTGCGCCGGTTCGGCCATCGGTACCTCGGCCGTCAGGCTCCCGAGGGCCTCACAGCACGCCACCTGGAGCGCTCGGCCGAGATCCTCGCCGGGGTACTGGACGGACAGGCATGAACACCGACCGTAAAAAGATCATCGACATCATCCCCCCGGCGGGAGCGGCGCGCGTGCTCGTCACGAGCGGCTTCGTCGGCTCCATCGGAACCGGGATGTTCCTGACCGGCAGCGTGCTCTACTACACGCGCGTGATCCACCTGTCCCCGCTACAGGTCGGTCTGGGGCTGTCGCTCGCCGGACTGATCGGGATGTTCACGTCCGTCCTCCTCGGCCGCCTGGCCGACCGGACCGGGCCCCGCGTCATCCTCGTCGGCCTGCACATCTTCCGGATCTTCGCGTACATCGGTATGGCGCTGGTCGCGAACTTCTGGCAGTTCCTGATCGCCGTCGTGCTGGTCACCAGCGCCGATCGCTCGGGCCCGCCCGCGAACCAGGCGCTCGTCGGGCGCATCTTCGAAAAGACCGAGCGGCTGCGGACGATGGCCTACCTGCGTGCCTTCCGGAACGTCGGGCTGGGACTCGGCGCCCTCCTGGCCGGGCTCGCAGTGGAGTCGGACGCGTCGTGGGCCTACCGGCTGCTGGTGTTGGGCAACGCGATCTCCTTCATTCCGATGGCCTTCCTGGTGGCGAGACTGAAGCGGTTCGAGAGGCCGGTACCGGCGGCGCAGGACCCGGTGGACGAACCTTCGAAACCCGCCGTCGCCCTCGCACGGCCACTTCGCGAGATTCCCTTTCTGAGTGTCTCCCTCGCCAACGGGTTCCTGATGCTGCACGACAGCATCCTGTTCGTCGCCCTCCCGCTGTGGATCGTCGGATACACCGAGGCACCGCCGTTCATGGTGGCGGTCGTCCTGATCATCAACACCATGTTCACGGCGTTCGGGCAGGTCTGGTGGACGCGCATGGCCGAGTCCCTGTCCGACGCGACGCGGGCGCTCACAACCTGCGGTATCGTGCTGGCCCTTGCTTCGGCGGCCATAGGAGTGGCGCACTACGGTAACGCCCTGACCGCCTCCGTGCTCATCGTCGTCGGCGTCCTGCTGCTCACCGCCGGTGAGAACCTGCACGCCGCCGCGGCGTGGCAGATCTCCTACGACCTCTCCCCGGCCGGACAACAGACCCAGTACCTCGCCGTCTTCAATCTGGGTACCAACGTGCACGACACCGCCGGGCCGATGGTGATCACAGCGCTCGGCGTCTCCGCGGGCCCGCCGGGATGGCTCGGTCTCGCCGCGATCTTCCTCCTGGCCAGCACGGCCGAGCGGTACTCCGTCGGGTGGACCAGCCGTACCAGGGCCGCCGCGGCCCTCTCCGGCCGCCTCCATGTCTCGGAGGCGACCCGATGAACCGTCCGACCACTCTCGCCGAAGGTCTCGCGACGGCGGCGATGCGATACCCCGACCGTCCGGCGCTCATCGCCGAGCGGACGTGGAGTTTCACCGAACTCGCCCGCGATGCCGACATCGTGGCCGGAGAGTTGCACCGTCTCGGCCTCCGGGCCGGGGACCGGGTGGCGATGGCCCTGCCCAACAGCGGACGCGCGCTCGTGCTGCTGGCCGGCCTGGCCCGGGCCGGCCTCGCCGTGGTGCCCTTCGACGATTCTGTGCCGGCCGCCCGCCTGGTCGCGCAGGCACAGGACGTGTCAGCGAAACTGCTGGTGGTCGAGGAGCCTCGGGACGGTCTCCTTGAGGTCGGCTGCCCAGTGGTGACGCTTCGCTCCCTCTTCGGCTCGGCCGCCGCCGAGGCCGACGCGCCGCCGGTCGGTCGTCCGGACGGCACGCACGAGGCCTACGTCGTCTACACGTCTGGTTCGACCGGGGTCGCGAAGGGCGTGAGCGTGTCACACGCCGCCATAGCGGCCCACGCGGCGCACGCCGTGGACTACTTCGCGCTGCACCCCGGTGATCGAGTCCTGCAGTTCGCGTCCCTCGGCTTCGACGTCGCCCAGGAGGAGATCTGGCCCACCTGGTTCGCCGGGGCGGCCGTGGTCGTCAAGTCCGTCGCGCTCCCCGACTCGGCGGACCTCTCGGCGATGGTCCGCGAAAGCGCGGTGACCGTACTTCAGCTCCCCACCGCCTACTGGCGGACGGTGACGGTTGAACTGCCGGCGGTCTCCCGGGGGGACTTCGCCTCGGTGCGACTCGTCGTGGTCGGCGGAGAGGCCGCCGCCCTGACGGACCTGCGCCGCCATCTGGGCTCGGCGCTGGGCGCCGCGGTGCTGGTCAACGCCTACGGGCCCTCCGAGAGCGTCGTCACGTCAACGGCGTTCCGCTTCGACCCGGGCGACGAGTTGCCGGTGGATGAGAGCGGCCTTCCGATCGGCACCGCCTTCCCGGGGCGACGCGTGTCAGTGGTGCGATCCGACGGACGTCCGGCGGCATCCGGCGAGGAGGGGGAGCTCTACATCCATGGCCTGCTGGCCGACGGGTACGTCGGCCGGCCCGATCTGACCGCCGATCGCTTCGCCCCGGCCGGCCCGCCCGGACCCGACCGGACCCCGGAACGCCGTTACCGCACCGGTGATCTCGTCCGCGTCCTGAACAGCGGCGACCTGGTGTTCACCGGCCGGACGGACGACCAGGTGAAGCTCCGCGGGTTCAGGATCGAGCTGGGGGAGGTGGAGGCCGCCATCCGGTCGACCGGGCTGGTCGCCGACGCGGCGGCGGCCGTCCTCTCGCGCAGTGGCGCCGAGCCCCGACTCGGGGCACTCCTGGTCGGGGCGGGCGGAGCGGACACCCCCGACACGGCGCTCCTGGCCGGACGCCTGGCGTCGATCCTTCCGCTGCCTTTCGTACCGACCGTCTGGGCGCGAGCGGATCGGATCCCGTTGACCTCCTCCGGCAAGACCGACCGCCTGGCGGTGGCCGCGGAGATCGGCGCCCGGCTCGAAGCCGGCGCTCCGGCCGACGAGCGGCAGGCCGGCCCGCCCCGGGACTCGAACCCCCGCCTGTCCGCGCTCGGGCAGATCTGGTGCGATGTGCTCGGTGTGGACCACGCCCGTCCCGAGGACGATTTCCTGGAACTCGGCGGCGACTCACTCCTGGCCGTGCGGTTCGCCGCCCGGGCCCGGGCGCGGGGATTCGTGATCACTCCGGCGGAGGTGCTCAGCTGCGGCACCCTGGCCGCCATCGGTGCGGCGGCGCGCGAGGCGGAGCAGGTTTCCGGACCGTCGGACTCACCCGGCCCCCGCACGGGCGAACCCGCCGAACTGCTGCCCTCGCAGCTGAGGTGGCTGCTGGACGGCCCCATCCCGGAGGCGCACCACTTCGCCCTGACGGCCCTGATGAAAATCCGGCACGACGTTCCCGACGCCGCCCTGCTCGATACGGCGACCGCCCTCCTCGACCAGCATCCAGCACTGTCCAGCCGGTTCGATCTGGCGGCCCTGCTGGTGCGCTTCGACGTGCGTGAGGCCAAGGACGTCTTCCACAGCGTCGACCTCGGCGATGGTGATCTCGCCGCCCGGCTGCTCGAACCTGCCCAGAAGGCTCAGCAAGAGCTCGATCCGGGCAACGGGGAGGTGTTCCGGATGGTGCGGTTGCGGGCCGGGACCGACCACCGCCTGCTGATCGTCGTGCACCATCTCGTTCTTGACGGCTGCTCGATGTCCCTCCTGGTGGACGAGGCCGAGGCCGCGCTCACCCGCTGGCTGGCCACCGGCCGGGCGACCCTCGACCCGCCGACCGAATCGGTGAGGTCCGTCCGCTCGGCGATCGGTTCCTACCTCGTCTCCGACCTCGCCCGCCGTGACGCCGCCGCCTGGCTGTCCGCCCCCTGGTCCGACGTCCTTCCCCTGAGCCGGCGCGAAGGCCCGGCCCTGCTGCCGTCCGTGGTCACCGTTCGGTCCGCGCTCACCCTGTCCGATTCCGACGCGATCCTGCACCGCCTCGCGCCGGCGCTGTTCCGCCCGGTCGACCTGCTGCGGGCCGCGATCATGACAGCCGTGGCCGAATGGACGGGGACGGCCACCGTGGCGATGGACGTCTACGACAACAACCGAACCGCCACGGTCGGAGACCTGGACGTCTCCCGCACCATCGGCTACCTCCAGAGCACTCATCCCGAGATCGGGGTGGTCCGGGGGAGCGGGTGCGACGCCGTCCGGAGCCTGCTGGCGGCTCCCCGGCTCGTCCCGACCCGCCCGTTCGGCTTCGACGCGCTTCGTTTTCTGTCACCGGTGGAAGAGGAGAGACGGATGCTGGCCGCGCTTCCCCGCCCTGATCTCCGGTTGAACTACCGCAGCCAGCTGGGGCGCCTCGAACAACGCGGGAGCGGCGACTCCCTCCAGAACGCCGACGAGGACACCGGCGCCCACCGGGCGGAAAGCCAGTCCGAACGCTATGCCCTGATGTTCGAAGGCGACGTCATCGACGGTGCGTTCACCGTCGGCACCAAGTTCAGCACCGATCATTTCGATCGTGCCGACATCACGGCTCTGACCGCCCGGATCGCTGAACTGTGCTCACTCACGGCCCGGGAGGTGGTGGCATGACGATGGAGGCGGCACGCCCGGCATCAGACGCCGAACGTGCGCTGCTCGACTCGTGGCGCGGCCGTTCGGTCGATCTCGGCGAGGAACAGATCGCCACGCATGTCCTGCGGCACGCTCAAGCCACCCCCGCGGCCGTCGCGGTCCGAGGCGCGGACCGCGACCTGAGCTACGCCGAGCTGGACCAGGAATCCGGCGACCTCGCACGTGTCCTGCGAACCAGGAAGGCCGGCCCCGGCTCGATCGTCGCGATAGACCTCCCCCGAGGAGTCGACCTGGTGGTGGCGATGCTCGCCGTCCTGCGCACCGGGGCGGCCTATTGCGCGATGGACGTACGCTGGCCGGTCGCCCGCCGGCAAGAAGTGATCAAGCGGATAGGCGCGGAGCTTGTCGTGGTCGGCCCCGGAGGACCCCGGAGGCATCTCGGCGCCCAGGAGGTGCCGAGCGCCTCCGGCGGATCCACCCGGGCCCGGAACGGCACGGACCCGTGCGTCGGCGTCGGGTTGGACGCCGCGTGCTGCGTGTATTTCACCTCTGGGAGTACCGGCGAGCCCAAGGCCGCGCTGAGCACGCATCGGGCGGTGCTCCGGACCATCCTGCCGATCGAGCCGGACTATCCGGACGTGCCCGTGCACATGTCCGCGACGGCGGCCGTCTCCTGGGACATCTTCACCTTCGAGATCTGGTATCCCCTGGTCCACGGGGGGACCACGAACCTCGCCACAACGGGGGCCGACGGGTACCCGTCCCCGCAGGGGCTGCGCCAGGGGATCGCAAGGGGGGTCAACGGCGCCGTGCTCACCATGGCGCTGTTCAACCTGCTGGTCGACGAGGACGTCGACGCCTTCACCGGTCTGGGCACGCTGATCATCGGCGGCGAGCGCGCCTCTCCCCGCCACGTCCGCGACTTCCTTCTCCGGCACCCCACCATTCCGCTGGTCAACGCCTACGGGCCGGTCGAGGCGAGCGTGTTCGCCACCACGCATCGCATCAGCCTCGCGGACTGCGACTCTCCCCGGGGGATTCCGATCGGCCGGGCGATTCCCAACACCGGGCTTCTCGTCGTCCGCTTCACCGGCGCCTCGACCGCGACCCGCGTCGCCGTCGGAGAGGTCGGGGAACTGCTCATCTCCGGAGACGGCCTGGCCGCCGGTTACATCGGCGAGGACGCCGGAACCGGGGCGTTCACGCCGATCGCGGTGGACGGGGAGGCGCCGGTACGGGTCTACCGCACCGGTGATCTCGTCAGTTGGCGCGCCGACGGAGTGCTGGAGTTCATCGGCCGTGCCGACCGGCAGCTGAAGATCAGCGGTCAGCGAGTCGAACCGGCGGAAGTCGAGGCGTCGTTGCTCGCGACCGGGAAGGTGCGCAAGGCCGTTGTGGTCCCCGTCTTCGACGGGGAACGCGCGAGCGGTCTGGCGGCCTACGTCACGGCGGTGAGAGCACCTCTCGACGGCCCGGCCCTGATGGCGGCGTTGCGCGAGCGCCTGCCCGCCGCCATGCTCCCGCAGAGCATCACCGAACTGCGGGAGTTCCCGCTCAGCCTGACAGGCAAGGTGGACGTCGCTGCCTTGCCCGCGCCCACGAACGCGCCGGTCGAGATGCGGGCCGTGTCCGCGGATCCGATGGTTCGCGGCCTCGCGGAGACCGTCGGCCGAACAGCCGCGGAAGTGCTGGGCCTGGACGCTCTCGGGCTCGACACGGACCTTCGTAGCATCGGCCTCGACTCGCTGGCGGCGATCCGGCTCTCTCATCGGCTGCTCGACCTGGGCATCGGTATCGGGGCCGACGTCGTACTGAGAGCGGGTTCGGCCGTGCGGATAGCCCGGGAGTCCGCAGCCGGGAACGGCTCCGAGGCGATCTCCACGATCGCCGAGGCGGGCGGGCTCAGCGATGCCCAGATCTCGCTGTGGCTGGACGGTCTCATGCGGCCCGAGCACGCCATCGGCAACGTGCTGGTGCTGGCGTACCGTCTTGTTCCGGCTCCGCCGGCCGAAGCGCTGGCCGACGCCCTGAGCACGTTCGTCGCGCGTCACGAGGCGACGAGGACGGCCATCGACACCGACCAGGACGGTCTTCCGGTCGCGAAGGCGCTGGACCGGCAGAGCGCGGTCACCGTCTCCATCGAGAAGTCCTCGCCCCCGATTCCGACGTGGCGACGCGCACATGACCTGGCCCGCCGGATCGACCTCGCGCGGGGGCCGCTGGTCGCGGCCCGGATCGACTCCGCGCCGGGCGGGTGTGATCTCACGATCAGCATCCACCACGCGTGTTTCGACGGCTACAGCGTGGCCGTCCTCGCGGACGAACTGAGCACCCTGCTCGGTGGTGCGACGCCACCGCCGCCTCGCCGGTTCACCGACATGCGGAACCCCGCTCTCGACCGGCCTCCGGCCGATGAGCTCCGGAAGTGGACGTCCCGCCTCTCGACGACCCGCGACATCGAGTGGCCGTCCTCGCCGCCGCCGGTGGACGGTGGACGGTACGGGACGGCGCAGATGAAATTCCCGGGCCAGGCCGGGGCGCGCCTTGCCGCCAAGGCGCGGGCCCATCACCTCACGCCGTTCGTTCTCGCCCTGCGGGCGTTCGCGAGTACGGTCAGGCACATCACCGGCGCGAGTGACTTCTGCGTCGGGGTGCCGACCGCAGGGCGAGACGACCCGAGAACCCGCGGCGTCGTCGGATACCTCGTCCGACAGGTCGTCGTCCCGATCGGCCCGGCGGAACTGGACGGAACACTCGACGCCCTGTCCGACACCTGGAACCGTGCCCGTGCGGTGTCCGGTCTGGGCGTCGCCGAACTGGCACGCCTGTCCCACCGAACGGGAAGGGGCCGGTCCTCTCTGTTCCAGGTCCAGTTCGCCTGGCAGAACACCATCGAACCGGTCTGGCGGATACCCGGAGTCCGGGTCACCCCCATGAGCGTCCAGCCCATCGCCGCACAGTTCGACCTGACCATGGAACTCACGCCGCTGAGCACCGGAGAGATCGAGGGAGAAGTGGAGCACGACATCGCGACCGTCCCGTCGGACCTCGCGCAGGCGATCGCCGAGGATTTCGTGACCCGCCTCAACGACCTCTGACCGAGAAGAGCCGTCACCGGGGCGAACGGTTTCGTCCGGAGGGGCACCGGACGGAACCGTTCGCCCCCTGGTAACCGGCGGGTGGGAACGGTCAGCGGACGTCGACCGCGAGCGGGACTGCCAGCCGGGTGCGAAGCTCCTCGACGGAGGTGCCGAACACCTCGAGCACGCGGACGCCGTCGGGGGTGATCTCGAATACGGCGTGGTCGGTGTAGACACGACTGACACAGCCGACGCCCGTGAGGGGGTAGGTGCAGGCGGGCACGAGTTTCGGGCCGCCGTTCCTCGCGAAGAGCGTCATCATCACGTAGACCCGCTTGGCGCCGATCGCCAGATCCATCGCGCCGCCGACGGCGGGGATCGAGCCGGGCGCGCCGGTGTCCCAGTTGGCGAGGTCACCGCTCGCCGAGACCTGGAAGGCACCCAGGACGCACACGTCGAGGTGGCCGCCGCGCATCATGGCGAAGGAGTCCGCGTGGTGGAAGTACGCGGCTCCGGGCAACTCGGTGACGGGCACCTTGCCGGCATTGGTGAGTTCGGGGTCGACCTCGTCGCCGACAGCCGCGGGGCCCATGCCCAGCATGCCGTTCTCGGTGTGCAGGACGACGCCGATCTCGGCCGGAAGGTGGTCGGCGACCTTGGTGGGCTGGCCGATGCCGAGGTTGACGAAACTGCCCGGCTCGATGTCCTGCGCGACCCGGGCCGCGAGCTGGTCGGGATCGAGTGGCATCAGCGGGCTCCCTGCACGGTGTAGTGACGCGGTTCGACCTGGACCACGCGGTCGACGTAGATGCTCGGGGTGACGACGACCTCCGGGTCGATCCGCCCCGCCTCCACGATCGACGAGACCTGGACGACGGTCGTCGTGGCGGCCGTGGCCATCACCGGGCCGAAGTTCCTGGCGGTCTTACGGTAGACGAGGTTGCCCATCGTGTCGGCGGTGTGAGCGGAGATCAGGGCGACGTCACCCTTGATCGGGTACTCGAGGACGTAGTCGCGTCCGTCGATCGTGCGGGTCTCCTTGCCCTCGGCGAGCGGCGTGCCGACGCCCGTCGGGCAGTAGAACGCCCCGATGCCCGCCCCGGCCGCCCGCATCCGCTCGGCGAGGTTGCCCTGCGGGACGACCTCGAGCTCGATCTCCCCGCGGCGGTAGAGGTCGTCGAAGACGTAGGAGTCGACCTGCCGGGGGAAGGAGCACAGGACCTTCCGCACCCGGCCGGCCTTCAGCAGGGCGGCCAGGCCCACGTCGCCGTTGCCGGCGTTGTTGGACACGATGGTGAGGTCGCCCGCGCCGTGCCGGATCAAGGCGTCTATCAGGTCGAACGGCATGCCGGCGAATCCGAAGCCGCCCACCAGAACGGTGTCGCCGTTCTTGACGACGCTCACCGCCTCGTCCGGCGATGTGAAGATCTGCGCTCTGCTCACGCTGCTCCTCCAGTGACGTTCTCGAGGACCACGGCGGGCGCCTGGCCCACGCCGACGCGGATCGCGGCGACGCCGTACCGCTCGCCCCTCGCGACCAGAACCCTGGCGAGGGTGCCGAGGATCCGGGCGCCCGAGGCGCCGAGCGGATGGCCGATCGCGATCGCGCCCCCCTTGACATTGACGATCTCGGGGTCGATTCTCCAGGCGTCCACGCACGCGAGCGACTGGACGGCGAAGGGAGTGCGGGCCGCCGCGTAGATGAACGCCATGCTCGACTACCTGTTCCCCGCCGCGGCGCGCTTCGTGAACGGCAGCACGAGCCGGGACCGGTGGGCGGCGTCGCGATAGATCTTGTGGGTGACGGGGCGGCCCACCGGCAGGTGGAACGCGTCCGGCGGCAGCAGCGAGTTGTGCTCGTCGGCCAGTGGCTCGTCGTTGGAGAGCTCCGCGACCAGCCTGTGGCCAGGCAGGAACGTCGCCGCGAACGGGTAGACGCGCAGCACGTACTCCTCGATCCTTCCCGGCTCGACCGGCACCGCGCGGGTGTGCGGGTGGTAGGGGTCGCCCTCCGTGGTGCGCTCCTCGTCGAGCTCACGGTGCGAGGCCTTGAGGTAGGCGGTCGTGATGAGCCGGCGCCTGCCGTTCGGGGCCTCGTCCCACATGCGCAGGATGAAGTTCGTGTCGGGCTGGTCGATCTCCGCGAAGATGTGCGCGGCGCCCTGACCGATCATCTCGGTGGGCTCGTCGAACGGAGCCGTACTCCAGCTCAGCGTCTCCACCTTGTCGGTCACCGTCAGCGGCGCCTGGTAGAAGCCGTCGGGGGCGGCGTACTCGGCGCCCATGGGTTCGGGCTCGAAGGAGAGCCTGTGGCGCGGGCGGAGGTGGAGCGACCTGTACTCCACGTCCTTCGGCGGCCACTGCGCGCCGGTGACGTTCTCGCGCGTGCCCTCGACGAAGACGGTGACGGCGGGCTCGTCCATGATCCCGTTGTCGATGCCCTTGATCCAGTAGTCGTACCAGCGGAACATCTTGTCGTGCTCCTCGACGAAGGGGCGCGACTGCATCGGCGGGTAGGGGCCGATGTCGAGCTTCTTCGGGCCCCTCAGCGAGTTGTAGAGCTCGATGGTGCCGTCCATCGTCCAGCCACGGCCCTGGTCGATCTGGAGCCAGACCGGGATGTCGATGTCGGGCGCGAGCGTGACCGGGTTGCGCTCCTCGTACCACTCGCCGTCGACCTCGTTCATCACGATGTCGAACCAGGCCTCGTGGTTCTTCGGGTAGTTCAGCACGTGGACCAGGTTCGGCCAGGCGGCCACGTCCGGGTCCTGGAGCCGCTTGGCGACGCGCTCCCTGATCTCCTCCGGGGAGTAGGTCTCGAGCATGCGGGATTTGACGCCATCGGTGAAGGCCCAGCCGGAGTCGCCACCGCGGCCCTCGCGGGCGGCGCGCGGCATGAACCACATGACGCCGCCGTGGTAGGTGGTCTCGTAGAAGTCGTAGTGGCCGCCGCTGACGAAGATCGCCTTGAGGCTCGGCGGCCGCTCGGCCGCCGCCAGCACCTGCATCGAGCCGAAGTAGGAGATGCCGATCATGCCGACGTTGCCGTCGCACCACGGCTGCGCCGCGATCCACTCGATGAAGTCGTACGCGTCCTGGCCGAGCGGGACACCACCGGCGTTGTAGTTGCCGATGTGCTCGCCCTCGGATGCGCCGGAGCCGCGCAGGTCGCCGATGACGTGGACGTAGCCCTCCTTGACGACGCGCGCGATGTCGCCCGCCTCCACGCAGCCGTCCCACATCGGGCTGGGGCGCCGCTGCGGCGGCGTGGTGAGCGCGAGGGCCTGCAACTCCTTGCCGTACGGGCTGAGCGCCACGAGCGCCGGACGCGGCCGGTCATCCGTGCCCTGGTAGGCGTCGGCGGCCAGCGTGACGCCGTCGCGCATCGGCACGCGGAGGTCCTTGCGGACGGAGATCTTGTCCTGTCCCGCCTGGATGATCTGAAAGTCGGCCACGGATGCCTCCTCTGTCACGAGTTCTGGTTGAAGTGCGTGCGGTAGCCGTGCATCGACGTGAAGAACGGCGACGGTTCGAGGGTGGGGTCGGTGGTGTAGCCGACCTCCCGGGCCACGGGGGCGAACGGGGAGTACGGAGAGTCCGTCTCCCGCAGGCCCGCGCACAGGCAGCCGTGGGCCGCCCTGCCGACCCGGGCCTCGATGTCGAGGCTCTCCGAGAGCGCCTCCTCCGCCTGTTCCTCGTCGAGTTCGACGCCGTACGGCGTGCCGTCGGTACGCCGGTAGGGGTGGCCGAGGTAGAGGTGCCGCGGACGGATCTCGTCGCGCAGGTACGCCAGGCTCGCACGGTAGGCGACCGGGTCCTCGAAGCCGGGGAAGCCGTTGGCGGCCCCGTGCACCTGGACCGCGTCGCCGACGAAGGCGGAGCGCAGGCCGTCGACGACGTAGGCGACCGACCCCGGTGTGTGGCCGGGGATCGAGTGGACGGAGACGGTGACGTCGCCGCCGAGCGAGAGGGTCTCGCCGCCTTTGAGCAGCGTGGTCGGCTCCATCTCGCCGGAGATGACCGCGTCGGCCGCGGCCGCCACCTTCGCCTCGCCCTCGGCGTCGTTCAGATACCGCCCCCGCCCGGCGAGGTACTCGTCCACGTGGGCCCGGCGCGAGCGCAGCATCGGCGCGTCGGCCTCGTGGATCACGACCCGCGCACGCCGTCCGGTGAGCTCCCACAGGGCGTGGGCCCCGCCGACGTGGTCGATGTGACCATGGGTCAGCAGGATCCAGCGCACGTCCTCGATCCTGCGGCCGATGGCCTCGAGCGCGGGGGCCATGCCCTCGGCGGGGGAGGAGGCGATGCCGGTGTCGACGATGGCCGGCTCCGGCGCGTCGACGAAGAAGCTGTAGAGGCCGAACCGGCCCCACGGCGAGACCAGGGGATGGACTTTCAACGCGGACATGGCTCTCCTTCGTAAGCTCCGTGGGGTGGTGTCGGGTCAGCGCGCGAGGAAGTCGCGGGTCTCCGCGTAGGCCCGGCGGTACTCCGGGATCCACGAGAAGTGCTGCACGAACCCGTGCCCCGCGCCGGCGTACCGGCTGACGGTCGCGTCCACGCCGGCCTCCCTCAGCCTCCGGCCGTAGAGCTCGCCCTCGTCCCGCAGCGGGTCGAGCTCGCCGGTGATGATCAGCGCCGGCGGCAGCCCGGTGAGGTCCGCCCGCTTGATCGGGGAGACGCGGGGGTCCGCCGGGTCGGCGCCGCCGTCGAGGTAGAAGGCGTTGAACGGCTTCAGCCCGGCCGTCTCGAGCCCGTGGCCGACGGCGTTCTCCCGCAGCGACGGGTAGCGGTCGACGTCGAAGTCCAGGTCGAGCGACGGGTAGAACATCACCTGGTGGGTGATCCGGTGGAAGCCGTCGTCGTGCGCCATGCCGGCGACCGCGGCGACGAACGTGCCGCCGGAGCTGTCACCGGCGATGGCCAGCGTCGTGCCGTCCCAGCCCAGGGTCTCGCCGTTCTCGGCGGCCCATCGGACCGCGGCGTAGCAGTCCTCGAGACCGGCGGGGAAGGCGTACTCGGGCGCCAGCCGGTAGCCGACGGAGACGACCTTGAGCCCGGTCTCCCCGGCCAGGGAGCGCGCGACGTGGTCGTGCGTCTCAAGGCTGCCGAGGAAGAACGCGCCGCCGTGGAAGTAGACCAGTAGGCCGTACGCGTCGGCCTCGACCGGCGTGTAGACCCGTACCGGGACCTCGCCGGCGGCGGTCCGCGCGGTGAGGTCCTCCACGGAGTGCAGCGGCAGGCGGTCGGCCACGGGCGGAACCTGGGACTCCTCGCCGGCGCGCATCGCCGCCGGGTTCAGCGGGCCGGGAGGCGGCGTCGGCAGGCCGGCGAGGGTCCGGGCGATGTCGGGGTGCAGCGGCATGGCGTCAGGCCCCCTGCGGCTTCTGGGACGCGGGCTTCTGGGACGCGGGCTTCTGGCCCGGGAAGACGTCGTCGACCTCGTCCTCGGTCCAGCCCTGGCGCGAGATCCGCTGCAACTCGTCGGTCACCGGCTTGCGGACGGCCTGGTAGCGCGCCAGCGCCTCGGAGACGGAGCCGGCCTCCTTGAGGGCGTCGGCGAGGGCACCGGCGTCCAGGATCGCCGAGTTCGCGCCCTGGCCCTGGTGGTGCAGCATCGAGTGGGCCGCGTCGCCCACGAGGACGACGGAGTCCGAGTGCCAGGTGCCGACCGGGTCGATGTCGTAGACCGCACGGCAGTTGACGGCGTCCATGTCGAGCTCGCGGGTGATGTTCACGATCCGCTCGTCGAAACCCTCGACGGTCTTCAGCAGGTCGTCCTTGGTGACCTTCGGCGCCCAGGTGCTCTCCGGACACAGGGCGGTGATGTCGAAGGAGACCTGGCCGCGGTGGCGCAGCGGCAGGAAGTAGACCTTCGTGCCCCGGCCGATGTACATCCGGAGGTTGTCGTCGACGGCCATCCCGTGGGCGTCGTCGACGGAGATCACCGCGCGGTAGGCGTGCTCGCCGGAGAACACCGGCTGGTTGTCGCCGAACAGCCGCTCGCGCACGACCGACTTGATGCCGTCGGCGCCGACCACCAGGTCGGCGGTGACCGACTCGCCGTTGGCGAAGGTCAGCGTCGCCCTGTCACCCTCGTCCTTGACGCTCTCCAGCCTGTGACCGAGATGCACCATGCCCTCGGGGAGCACACCCAGGAGAGCCTCGATGAAGTCCCCGCGGTGGATCAGGTGGGTCTTCTCGCCGAAGACGTCGATCTCCGGCCACGCCTCCTTCAGGATCGGGTCGGCGGTGGCGGTGAGGATCTCGAAGTAGTCGCTCGGCGAGCTCACCTCCGCGATCGTGTCGAAGATGCCCCACCGGCGGAACCGGTCCATGGTGGACGGCCGCAGGCCGATGCCGGCGCCGACCTCGCGGATCTGGCTCGCCTGCTCGTAGACGTCGACGGTGGCGCCGAGGAGGCTCAGGGCCTTGGCCGCGGCGGCGCCGCCGTACCCCGCGCCGACGACGGCGATGTTCAGGTTCTTCAGGTCTGAGGACTGCATGGTTCCGGTCCTTGTCAGTTCTTGATCGAAAGGAAGTCGGCGGGGTTGTCGACGAAGATGGTCTTGATCGCGGCCTCGTCGAGACCGGCGGCGCGGAGGTCCGGGATGAGGTCGGTGAAGATGTAGTTGACGGTGTGGCCCTTCACGCCCGGCCAGCCCAGCGGGCTGCAGTTGGCGTCGGCCGAGGCGAGCACCTGCTTGATGCGACCCCCGCTGCCGATGAACCGGAGGAAGTGGTCCAGGCGATCCTTGCGCGGACGGGCCCAGAACGGCGGGTCCGGGAGCTCGGTCTCGTAGCCGAAGGTGTCGAAGCCGATCCGGCCCCCCTGTTCGGCGATCCAGGTGTCGCGGGTCTTGTCGGCGTTGACGCCGTCGTCGACGTGCCCGAAGAGCACGCGGTCGAGGGGGAGGCCCTCCTCGTTGAAGATCGCGATCGCGTTCTCGGCGTCGATGGCCAGGTGGGTCAGGATGCCGACCCCGGTGGCCTTGGAGGCGCGGGCGGCCGCGCGGTAGATGCGCTTGTCCAGGTCGGTCATCCGGCCGCCGCGGCTCACGCCGACCTTGATGATGCCGGCGCGGCCGCCGGTGTCGCCGATGCCGACGGCGATCTCGTGGATGAGGTGCTCGGCCAGGTATGCCACGCTCGCCCGGGCGAAGAACGGCAGCGCGGTGTCGCCGCCGACGAAGCCGGTGCTCGCCACGATGTGCACGCCGGTCTTCGCGGACAGCGACCTGTAGTAGTCGACGTCTCGGCCGTTGCAGATGCCGGTCGCGTCGACGAACGTGCCGCCGCCGTACTCATGGAACCGGCGCAGCTTCGGGACGGTCTCCTCGTACCGCTGCTCGGGGGTCTTCCACCACTTCGTGTCCAGCTCGGAGCCCGGCATGCCGTACCCGATGTGCTCGTGGACGGCCACGAGGCCCAGCTCTTCGGCCGGGATCGGCCCCAGGACGGTGTTCACTCTCGACACGGCACTCACCTTTTAGCGAAGAACTTGATGGTCTTGGGCTGCCGCGCGCTCAGCGCACCGACAGCAGGTCGCGCGGGTTGTCCACGAGGATCCGCGCGACGTCCTCGTCGCTGAGGCCCCGCGCCGCCAGGAGGGGGACGAACGTGGTCAGGACGTGGCTGTAGCGCACGTCGTTGGCCGGGTGCCCCTTGGCGACGCCGGTGGCGTTGCTCGAGAGCAGGATCCGGTCGCCGTGGCCGGCCTCGATCAGCTCGGCGACCAGGGCGGCGCGCTCGGTGCCGGTGACGTGGGCGTCGTCCTCGGTGCCCACGTGGTCGAGGGCGACGTAGGCGCCGCGGGTCGCGACCTTGAGCGGCGCGCCGGCCGCGACGGCGTCCTTGCGATCGAGCCCGCCGACGACGACGCGGTCGGCCGGCAGCCTCTCGTCCAGGACGATCTCGAGGTCGCGCACGGCGTCGTCCCCGTAGCGGATGGACACCGGGACACCGGTGGCCAGGGCGGCGCGGGCCGCACCGCGGAACAGGCTCTCGTCGGTCGCGGTCATGCCCGTGAGGGTCGCGGCGGTGGCCACCAGGCCCGCGGCGCCCCGTCGCTCGACACGGGGGACCACCATGCCCTCGGTGACCTCCTTGGCGAAGAGGTCGGCGAACCTCTCGGCCGGCCACGGCGTCGGGGGGTTGGTCTGCGGCGTCAGGAAGTAACCGCCGAGCATCTCCTCGGGGCCCTGGCCCGTCGACGCGACGATGTGCACGCCGGTCGCGCGCGAGAGGGCCTCGTACAGCCTCACGTCGCGCCCGTGGAACATGCCGGTGCTGTCGACGATCGTCCCGCCGCCGTGCCCGCGGAAGTCCGCCAGCCTCTCGGCCAGGGCCTCGAAGATCTCGGCACGGTCGATGGTGACGTCGAACGCGTACTCCGCTCCCGGAACCACCGACAGCAGGGCCTCGTGCACCGAGACGACCCCCAGCTCCCGCGCGGGAACGGGGCCGAGGACGGTGTTGACGGTGTTGACGGCGGTATCGGCGGTGTTCTCGGCAGTCTGGGCACCCATCGCTGCCCCTCCTTTCGGTCTCGGCGAGTGACCACGGTCACGTCGCGACGTGAGTCGTGTTACGTAGATTTTACAGCGTGTCAATCAATTATCCAATGGGTAAACTGGATAATCTACTCGTACAGGGCAGGTCGAGGTCCCCATCCCCGGGAAGCGGGGGCCTCGATCCGGTCCGGCGACTCTCAACTCACTCGGTGGGGACGAGTTCCGCCTCGCTCAGCGGCTCCTCGGCGCCCGCGCGCTCCGCGCCGAAGAGCCCGAACAGCGTCAGAGCCGCGGCGGCGGCGGCACAGAGGCCGGCGACCAGGAACGCGAGGCTGTAGGCGCTGCCCAGCGACTCGAGCGCGAGCAGGCGGAGGCTCTCCGGCATCGGCACCGGCGGCATCTCCGGCCCGGTGCCGGGCACGACCGGCATCGAGTTGATCGCCATGGCGCCGCTCCCCTGTGCGATACCCCCGGCGATGTCGGTGTACGGCGGCTCAAGCCCGGACTCACCGATCGCCCTGCCGAAACCGGCGCTCAGGTCACTGTTCGCCCCGCTGACCGCGAACGCGGCGATGAGCACCGGACCGAGAGCGAAGCCGAAGTCGCGGAGCAGGTTGGTGGTGGCACTGGCCATGCCGGCGAGCCGGAGCGGAACACTGTTGATCGCGACGGCCGTGATCGAGCCGACGGTGAGCGCGAAGCCGACACCGAGGGCCGGCATCGGACCGATGAACCGCGTCCAGTTCATGTCGTGGACGTCGAACGTCGAGCACCAGATACCGCTGACGGCGATGAGGGCGAAACCGGCGGTGAGCACCCAACGAGGCGAGAAGTTCCGGATCAGGTGGGAGACGGCCGGCACCAGCACGAAGGCCGGACCCTGGATGAACAGGAACAGCACGCCGATCTTCAGAGCGCTCTGGTGCTGGATCGCGCCGAGCCAGATGCTCATCGAGTAGCAGATCGCGAGGAACGCGAACATGCCGACCACCGTGGCGATCGCGACGATCGCGTAGGAACGGTTGGCGAAGATGTTGAGGTGCAGCAGCGGGACGTCGGCCCGCAACTCGATGACGACGAAGGCGCAGAGGAGCACGAGGCCCGCGACGAAGGCGCCGATGATCTCGGGACGGGCGAAGCCGGCTTCGGAACCCTGCGTGGCGGCGAAGAGGATGGCGATCAGACCGAGGGCCAGCGTGACCTGGCCGGGGATGTCCAGCTTGCGCCCCTCCGGCGCCGAGGAGTCGACGGCGAACCGGGTGATGATGACCGAGACGACCGCCGCCGCGATCACCGCGATGTACGACGTTCGCCAGTCGCCCCCTGCGGCCAGCCACCCGCCCATCAGCGGGGAGATGGCCGCACCGATCGAGAGGAAGCCGGCCCAGACGGCGATGGCCTTGGAGCGGGCCTCCTGTGACGGGCTGACCGCGGCCAGCATGGCGAGCGAGATCGGGTAGAGGATCGCGGCTCCGAGACCCGCGACGGCCTGCCCGATCCACAGGATCCGGACCGTCTCGGCGACGCAGCTGACGAGCGAGCCGGCAACGGTCAGCAGGGCACCCGCCTGCAGCAGCCGCTTGCGGCCGAACAGGTCACCGAGCACGCCGGTGGTCAGCTCGAAGACGACCATGGGGATGGCGAAGGCGGCCGTGATCCAGGTCAGTTCGGCACCGGTGGTCTGGAACTCCTGCTGGAAGGTGCCATTGAGCGCGCCGGGCAGCGAGTACGCCACTTGCGCGAGGAGTACGGCGAAGCAGCCGGCGACCACCGTGGCGGTGTGGCCCTGCTTGCGCGCAGCGGTCTGCGTCATGCGATTTCTTCCTTGTCGATAGGCCGGATGATCGGTTCCGGCCGCTCGGGATCGGCCACCCGGGGTGAGCGCGACCACCTGTTGAACGTGCAAGGTGTCATATAACTTGACACTGCATCAAGAGTTTGAGCGATATGTATTCAGAACGATCAGCAAGGGTGGAACACAGCCGCGGTGCCCTATGCTGGCGGCATGGCTACGCTTCGTGCGGCACAGAAGGAGATGACGAGAAAGCTCCTGCTCGACGCCGGCCTGGACCTGTTCGGGTCGAAGGGCTACGCGACGACGACGGTCGACGACATCGCGTCGGTGGCGGGGACGACCCGGGTGACCTTCTACGCGTACTTCCCCTCCAAGGTCGATCTGATGAAGGCCCTCGTCTCGGAGCGGCTCAACGCCGCACTCGACCGGCTCCCCTCCGCCGAGCACGGGTCGACCGAGCGTGAGCTGGTCGCCGTGGTCGAGGACGGCTCGCGAGAGCGGATCCGCGGGTGGCTGGCGTCGACCTCGGAACGATGGGATGTGATTCGCCCCTACACCACGGCCGCCTTCGAGGCCGCGGCCGTCGACCCCGAGATCCGCGCGCTCCTCGACGAGTGGCTGAACGAGGCCATCGGTGACATCAAGGAGGGGCTCGACCGCGCCGACCGGTTCCCGGCGGGCACCCGCCACTTTCGCGGCGTCATCGCCATCACCGAGCTCGACCACGTCGCGCGCCACTGGAAGCCGGGGACCTGGGGTGTCGGGCGCGACGAGATGCTGGACGTCCTCACCGAGAGCTGGATCGGCTCGATCGGGCGCCGCTGAGCGCCAAGCCACGCCGGCCCACGCGAACCCCGCCTCGGATTCCGGGTGGCCCGCGACGAACCGGCGCGCGGCGGAGAACGCGCCGACTCTCAGTGCGAGGCGTGGAACATCCGCGGTCCTGGCGGCTCACCCTTCGGCTGCCTGCCGGACGGTGAACTTTCGATTCTGCGATGCTCGGAGGAGCCGGTTCTAAGGATTTCGACACGCGGCCCTTCGGCCTGCCGATCCAAACTCCCCGACCGGATGCCGGTGGGCCAGGCCGACGGGACACTCCAGCGCACCCGAAAAGTGAGGAACGGCACTGCGGCGGCACGGCCACCACGATGATCGACTCCCTCCCGGGCGGCCCCGGGAGGGGGCGTCCGCTGAGCCGATCAGGCCTCCCGGGTCAGGAACCGGTGGAGGCTCCGGCAGGCCCGGATCAGCGAGGTCGAACCGCGCTTCTTCGCGTGGGCGGCCACCTCGGGGATCTCGCCCCGCGCGCCGGCCCACGTGGCGATGTCGGTGGCCAGCACGACGGCGTCGGTGTGCGGACGCTGGGCCCGCTCGCCCTCCCCCGGGAGGAAGGCGGCCAGGAAGTGGCGCAGGATCGTCCACACCTCGGCGTGCGCGCCCTGCTTGGCGGCCAGCTCCAGTGAGGGCAACGCGGGGCCGGCGTCGTAGCGGGTGCGGCGGCCGAACAGGCCCAGCAGGCGGCCCGTCTCAGCGGCGGGGAGCGCGCCCCTGGCCGCCAGCCGAAGCAGCGAGGGCACCGCGTCGTCGCCCTCCACGGTGAGGAAGTAGGCCAGGACCAGGGCCGTCGCCGGGCCGGACGCGCCTTCGGCCAGGGCCAGGTCGCGGAGGTCGTCGATCGCGATGTCGGGCGGGTCGAAACGGTCGATCAGGCCGATCGCCAGGTGGGCCGCCGCGAGCTCCCGGTGGTGGGGCGTCATGCCGGGCCAGAAGTGACGTGACACGCGCCGGAACGGCCGCATCTCGGGCGCGGTCAGCAGGGCGTCGAGGTGGGCGAGACCGGTGGGCTCCACGGGGCGCCAGCTCACGTTGACGATGCCGCGCCGGTCGAGGACATGGTCGTCGTAGGGCACGACGTGGGAGCCGAGGTCGAGGGTCCAGGTCAGCTCCACCTCCGGGGGTGGGGGCGCGCCGCGCTCGAACCAGCGGGCCACCACCGCGGCGGCCGCCGAGCCGATGCCCTTCGCGCGTTCGGCCAGGTCGGGGGCGGGATCGGGTGGGAGGCGCAACAGGGCCTGTGCCACGTCCAGCGGGAGCGGTTCGCAGCCGGATTCCGCGCACCCGGCCAGGCGGTCGAGCAAGGTCTCGGGGTCGAGGTGGCCGTCGGCGCGGGTGGGGGTGGCCAGCAGTACCGGGGGCAGGGCTCCGGTCTTCGCCGCGCGCAGGAGTTCGTCGAGGCGGGACAGGAGGAAGGCGTGGGGGCGGGCGCACTCCCGCAGGTGGGGGAGGCGGCTCCAGGGGGCGGGCGCGGGTCGCGCCTTCGGGTCGTAGAGGTCGGTCTGGACGTCGACCGTCCGCAGGATCTCCTCCTGTACGTAGTCGGGCATCCCGTGGAGCGGGACGACCCTGCGGAGGCCGGGGAACAGCTGGAAGGCCGTGGCCGCGATGTTCACCATGCCGTCGTACAGGGCCTGCCCGAGATCGCCGGACAGGCCGGGGAAGGCCTGCTCCGCGTCGGCTCGCTGCTCCTCGGAGATCGTCTTCCGGTACGACGGGCGCTGCCTCGGCGGACGGGACACGGGCGGCCCCGGATCTTCGCCGGGGTTGACGAGTTCCCTGGCCAGCGCCGTGCACCAGTCACGCGGGGACTGCCACGCCGGCGCGTCGTAGAGCACCGGCCGCAGGTGTTCGCCGAACCGCCGGGCCAGCGTTTCCTTCAGGGAGTCCGGGTTCGTATGCGCCTCCCGTATGACCGCCGCCAGCCACGCCTCGACGTCGACCCAGCCGATCTCCTCCGGCGGGCCGCTCTCCAGGCCGGAGGTGGGGAACGGGCCGGGGACGGTGGCGTCGGGCAGGCGGCCGGGGGTGAAATCGCCGGTCCAGCCCCCGGTGAAGCGCTCGAAAAGCCGCCGGGCCGAGACCGGGGGCAGCAGTTCGGCCGCCTCCAGGATCGGGGCGGGGTCGGTGAGGTGGTCGGCGTGCCTGAGGGTGAGGGTGACCGCGCGGTCGCGCACCTCGTGGGAGGCGTGCGCGTACGCGTTGGTCAGCGCGGTGACGTGGTCGGCCACACGTTCCGGTGCGGTGGCGAGGTCGCGGGCGAGCCAGGTCAGGCCTTTCACGGCGAGCTTGGCCTCCTGGCGGAAGGTCATCGCCTCGACGGCCTCGGCGACGTCCGCCGGGTCGAGCCGCGCCTGGCGCACCTGCTGCCAGGCCAGCTCGGCCACCGGGCCCGGTGCGGCGGGCAGCAGCCGCAGGTAGTCGCGCAGCCGCCCGGCCGACTCCTCCGGCGTGGGCGCCACGAGCGTGTGCAGCCGGACGAAGAAACGCAGGTCCTGCGCGTCGCCGCCGAGCAGGAAACGGCTCACGCAGCCGGTGATGATCTGCTCGCGCGGCAGCGTGCGGGCGGTCAGGGCCAGTCGGCGGGACGGCTTCGGGGTGAGCGTCTCGTCGACCAGCGCCCGGCCCGCGCCGGCCGCCTCGAAGATCTTCGGAAGCAGGTGGGGCGTGAGCGGGTCCTGGGCCACGCCCACCGCCGACAACCAGGCCGCCACCAGCGGCTCGTGGTCGGGTGGGGTGGCCTCGCCGTCGCGCAGCAGTTCCAGGGCCAGCGGCACGATCCGGTCGTCGGGACGGCGGATGCGGCGTGCGAGCCGTACCGCCAGATCGGCACGCCAGGCCACCGGGCGACCGGAGAGCGCCCTCACCAGCCGGTGCGGGCTCGGCGCGCCGGACCAGCGGGGATTGAGGTCGCGCTTCATCAGCCAGGTGGCCACCCCGGCCGGGCCGGGAATGGTCGCCGCGCCCACCATCATCAGCACCTCGGACGGGCCGGTGACCTGGTCGGCGGTCCGGTCGAAGGCGTCCCAGCCGACGCCGGCGGCCGGCGGCGGGCTCTCGCGGAGCTCGGCGAGCAGATCCGGCAACTCGGCGGCGACGGTGGCCCGCTCGGCGTCGGTGAGCTTCGGCAACCGCAACGCCAGACCCTCGGCGTCGTGGTCGAGCACGAGATTCCTGATCTCGGTACGGATGTCGTCAGAGGTCATGACGTGGCCCCGGTGAGCTGGGCGTGGAGGCGCTTGCACTCGTGGACGAAGCGGATCGTCCGGCGGCTCCGCGCGAACTCGCCGACGACCGGGATCTCCCCGCGCGCGCCGGTCCAGCGTGCCACGTCGGCGGCGAAGGCGACGAGTTCGGTGTGGGTCACGGTGATGCGCCGCCCCTCGCCCGGCAGCATCCCGGGCAGCAGGGCGCGCAGGATGCGCCACACCTCGTGGTGGCCGCCGGCGTCGGCCAGTTCGGCCAGGGCCGCGATGGCGGGGCGGGTCTCCAGCCAGGTGCGGCGCAGCAGCAGCGCGAGCTGGCGGCCGATCGCCTCGGCGGGCAGGTCGCCTCTGGCCGCCATCCGCAGTACCACCGGGATCGTCCCGGGCACGCCGCTGCCCAGCAGGCAAGCGATGATCACCGCCGTCGCCTCGCTCGCGGGGCCGTCGCAGGCGGCCAGGCGGGACAGTTCCGCCGGGGTCACGCTCGCGTACCAGCGGCTGTGGAGCACGAACGGCAGCATGTTCACGGCCACCACCTCGCGGTGCGAGGGCAGCATGGCCGGCCACCCGCCGATCCCGCTGCCCAGGTCCTCGCCCGACCAGTCGAACGGCTGCCGCAGCAGCACCTCGTCGATCAGCTCGTCGCCGGTGGGCATGGCCCGTAGCACCGGCGTCAGGCGGACCGCGGTGAAGTGCTCGGGTTCGCCGTCGCCGAACTCGACCATGGACGCGTCCACCATGTGGGTCCACCGGAGACCGCACTCCGGGTCGGGCATACCCGGCCCGGCCAGCCATTCGGCCGCCGTGCGCGCCGCCGCGGAATCGATCTTCGCGGCCCGGTCGGCAGCGGCCTGGTGGCTGCCCCGGGGCAGCCGCAGCAGCGCCTGCGTCAGATCGGCCCGCAGCGGTTCCACGCCCGCGTCGGCGCACGTCTCCAGTCGGCCGACCAGCACGTCGGGATCGAGGTGGCCGGTCATCCACGTCGGCGTGGCCAGCAGCACCGGCGGCAGCGTGCCGGCGCGCAGGGCCCCGTACAGCTCCGCGTAGCGGTTGACGAGGAAGTCGGACGGCGGCGAGAGACGGTTCGGGTGCGGGAGCCGGTGCCGCCGCCGCCACTCGTGCGGGGCGGGAAGCGGCCGGGGCTGGAAGGAGCGCAACCGGGGCGGGACGAAGCCGACGGTGACCGCCACGAGCGGCTCGTCCGGGCCGGGCGGGGGCACCGGCAGGCCCTTCCGCATGGCCGTGATCCGGTCGGGGTTCACCCCCAGTTCGGCCATGCGCTCGTAGACGCCACGCAGGGCGTGCCACGGCATGGCCGCCACCGAGTCGTCGTAGCGGACTCCGGGCTCCACCGGACGGCGCTCGCGGTGATCCGGGACGGCGTCGTCGAAGTCCTCGTACTCGTCGGACTCGCCGGGGCCCGTGTCCGGTGCCTGGTCGTCATCGGAGGGCTGTCCGTAAAGGTAGACCCGGCCGTTGGCGAAGGGGACCGGCCGACCGGCCTCGACGGCCACGGCCCCGGCCGGGCCGTCGTCGCTGGTCCAGGTGATGAAGACGACGCGGAGCGGGGTGTCGTCGTCGAGGTAGCGGCCGGGGCGCCAGCCGCCGACCACCGTGATCCGCCGTTTCGGCGGCTCCAGCTCGATCTCCTCGCCGCGGGCGACCGGGCGGACCGAGACCGAGTGACTCGCGTCGTCCCAGAACTTCTCCGGGCCGACAGGAGGGATCTCCGGCAGGGTGCCGGGCACGACGAGCTCCTCGGCCAGCACGGCCTGCCATTCGTCGGGATCGGTGATCTCATTCCTGTCCCGCCGGTACTGCGTCCGCTGCTCGACGTGCGGCCTCAGCCTGCGGCGCAGGTTCGTGCGGTTCTCCGCGACCCCGGAGACGAACGCCGCCATCCAGCGTTCCCATCCGATCCACCGCTCGTGGTGGTTCGGGGAGATCGACGGCTCGGGGAAACGCTCCGGTGAGGGCACCTCGGGCAGCGGCGGGAACTCCTTGGCCTCGATCAGCTCCTCGACGGGCCTCTCCCCGCCGAACCGCCCGGCCAGCTTCGCGCCCAGGTCGGCGGGGAGGTGGCGGACGCCGTCGAGGATCGCCTCGGCGTGCTCGGCGAACAGGTCGGCGTATTTCAGGGTCAGCTCGACCGCGCGGTTGCGCACGTCGAAGGACTTGTGCGCGTACGCCGTGGTCAGCGCGGTCACGAAGTCGGCGGCCGCCTCGGGCGTGGCCCGGATCGCCCGGTCGAGCCAGCGCAGGCCCGTGGCGGCGAGCTTGGCCTCGTCCCGGAAGGTGAGCGCGTCGACCGCCTCGACCAGGTCGGCGTGATCGAGCGGCATCGCCCCGCGCACCTGCCCGGCGGCCAGCTCGGCGACCGTGCCCGGAGCCGAGGGCAACAACCGCAGGTAGTCGCGCAGGCGGGGAGCGGACTCCGCGGGCGTGGGGTCGAGGAGCGTGTGCAGCCGGACGAAGAAACGCAGGTCCTGCGCCTCGCCGCCGCGCAGGAAACGGCTCACGCAACCGTCGAGCACCTGCTCCCTGGGCAGCTCGCGGGCGGCGGTGGCCAGCCAGCGGGTTGGCCGGGGCTCCAGCCGCTCGTCACGGAGGGCGCGGCCCGCGCCGTCGGCGTCGAAGACACGAGGCAGCAGCACGGGGGTCAGCGGGTCATCGGCCACGCTCGGCGCGGCCAGCCAGGCGGCCACCAGCGGGCCGTGGTCGGGCGGCACGGCGCCGGACTCGCGCAGCAGCGCCACGGCCAGCGGCGCGATGCGGTCGGCGGGACGGCGCACCCGCCGGGCCAGCCGGACCGCGACATCGCGACGCCACTCCCGGGGGCGGGCGGCCGCCACCCGGCACACCTGGGCGACGTCGGGGGCCTCGGCCCAGCGGCGGTTGACGTCGCGGCCGGTCATCCACGCCACGGCGGCCGCCGGACCGGTGATGACGCCGACACCGGTCAGCAGCAGCGCGCCGGCCAGTTTGTCGAGCAGGTCGCCGACCTCCCAGGAGGCCATCTCCTCGAAGTCGTCGGGATGCTGGGCGCGCACCCGCTCGGTGTGGGCGCGGCGCAGCTCCTTGACGAGGCCGGGCAACCGCCCGGCCGACTCGGCGCGCTCCTCCTCGGTGAGCGTGACCAGCCGGTCGGCCAGGCGGGTGACCTGGTTGCGGGCGATCAGGTCGCAGATCTCCGCCCAGAAGGTCATGGGGAGACCTCCACGGCGGCGCGGGCGACGATCCGGGCGGCCAGCACGTGTTTGCACGGCCCACGGGAGCCGCGATGGTCCCACCACCACTCGCAGGTACAGGAGCCGTCGGCCAGCGAGACCCGGCGCGCGCCGCCCGAGGTGCGGACGGTGGCCAGCTCGCCTTCGAGGTGCACGGCGCCCGCGTCGACGAGCTTGCGCGCCTTGGCCAGCCGCGGGTTGAGCAGGATCACATTGTCCTTGTCATAGGGCAGCTCACGGTGGAAGTGGGCGGCCTCCGACAGGTCGTAGCCGACCCGGCCGGCGACGCCGAGCTGTGTCAGCGCGGCCCGCGCCCGGTCGGCGGGGATGCCCGCGCGGTCGGCCAGCAGGCCGATCTCGATCTCGGGCTCGAAGTTGAGCAGCATGCCCACCACGTCGGCGTCGTTCTCGGCCTCGTCGGTGGCCAGGTCGTCGAGCACCGCGCCCTCGCCGGAGAAGCCGCGCCAGCGCTCGGGCGAGAGGGTGAGCGTGTAGCGCATGCCCGGCAGCTCCAGCTCCCAGGCGCTGGAGGCGGCGTCGGCCGGGCCGTACACCCGGAGGGACTTCGCGAAGCGCAGCAGCGGCAGGAGGGTGCCGAGCCGGTTGGGGCCGGCGAGCTGGACCGAGCCCGGAACCCGACGGTCGGAGACCTTCAGCTCCCGCCCCGCCTGCGCCACCCACACCGTGCCCTTCTTGGGCAGCCCGCGCAGGAACCGCACCGCCGCCATGCCGGTCAGCTCACCGCGCTGGTCCATGCCCGAGGCGATGACCTGCACCTCGGCGAAGCCGCGCAACCAGCGCTCGGGCAGCGGCACCTTCTTCTCCACCACCGCGCCGTCCATCGTGGTCACGACCAGTTCGTCGAGCCCGACCCCCAGGTGCAACGGGTCGCGCGCGCCGATGCGCGCCAGCGCCTCCCGAAGCGGCGCGTTCACGTCGACGTTGGTGGTGCCCCGGTCGAACACCTCGCCGTCGAGCGCGCCGTTCAGCAGGTCAAGCCGGGCGTACACGCCGCCACAGGCCGAGAACGACTCGAACCGCAGCCGGTCCCCGTTGCACGTCACCACCGGATCCCGCACCCAGCCGGGCCGCGCCTGCGGCTGGTGGTAGCGGGCCAGCGCCACATCGGCGACGCCGAGCAGGGCCGCCGCGGCGGGGGCCGCCTGGGTCACCACGCCGCTGAAGAACCGGGGGGCCACGGCCGGGCCGGACAGGGCCCGGCCGCCGGAGGTCGCCAATCCGAGACGACCGTCGACAAGGGAGGAGGGCGCGGCGTACGTGTACGCCTGCGTCGCTGAAGTCATGGCCGGGACATTAGATCGCCCCACCGACAAACCGGCGCGGGAGATGTCACCTTCTGTACGCGCTGCGCGGGTGCGAGACCTTCCATAACGAACACCGGCCGCACCGGGCTCTTCCGCAGGGTGCCCCGCTTCGACTCGGCCTCGGTCACCTCGGACGCCGTCCCCAAGTCCGCGAGCGGCGGGATCCTCAGGAAGGGCCCGCGCGCCCGCTGACCGTCACCGGTGGTGCCGGTCCCCGTCTGTACGGCGGCGTGTGCGCGTCAGAAGCCCGCCCTGGTGATCCGCAGGGCGAACTCCGCGTAGGTGTTCGCGACCTCCTCAGGTTCGTACGGCATGGCGGAGTCATACCAGTTCGCCACTCGCATACCCATCCCGCTGATCGCGGTGACCGCGAGGAAGGCGTCGGGCACGTCGAAGACGCCCTCGGCGATGCCCTCCTCGAGGGTGTCGATGAGCAGCTGCCGGCCACTGGCACGGAGGACGAGCGCGGGACCGGCCAGCTCGGCGGAGAGGGCGTGCAGCTCGTTGTTGGCGACGACGGCGAGCATGGGGAACTCCGCGTGGACCAGCACATGCGCACGGACCACCCGGCGCAGGCGCGACTCGGGGTCCGCCGGTCCCGCGGAAGCCGCGTCGACCAGCCGCCGGTGGTGCTCCTCGTGACCGATGCGGACCAGCTCGGCCAGCACGTTCTCCTTGGCCGGGTAGTGGGAGTAGAGGGTCGCCGAGCGGATCTCGCAGGCGTCCGCGAGGCCGCGGATGGAGGTGCCGTGGAAGCCCCGCTCGGCGAACAGCAGCAGCGCCTCGCGCAGGATCCGGCCGGAGGTGCCCTCCAGCAGGACATGCTCCGGGAGCCGGACGTCGGAGGCGGCGATCCGGCGCTGGGTCGCGAGTGCTGCCGGTCGATCGTTGGTCACGACCTCATTCTGCCGTGATATCGCTCTGGTTGGTCTCCTTCAGCGCCAGCGCGCAGGCGAGGGAGACCAGCAGCGAGGCGCAGACGTAGGCCGCGACCGCCCAGATGCCGGAGGCGGTGAGCAGGGCGGTGGCGATCAGCGGGGCGAAGCCGCCGCCGAGGACGGCGCCGATCTGCCCGGCGACCGAGGCGCCGCTGAAGCGCACGGGGGTGGGGAACTGCTCGGCGATGAAGGTGATCAACGGCGAGTACATGATGGTCATCAGGCCGAAGGCCAGCGCGTAGGCCAGGTAGATCAGGGTGGTGCCGCCGGTGGCCAGCATGGCGAAGAAGGCGAAGCTGAACAGGGCGCTCAGGGCGGAGCCGGTCGCGATCATCGGGCGACGGCCGAAGCGGTCGGACAGGCGGCCGCAGAGCGGGCCGAGGATGATCACCATGACCGAGCCGACGGCCACCGCGACCAGCGGCACCTGGGCGGGGAGCCTGAGCTGCGTGGTCAGGTAGGAGCCGGCGAAGACGAGCAGCACGTAGAAGACGACGTAGAAGCCGAAGCCGGTGCCCACGCCGAGCAGAACCGTGCGGACGTGGCGGCGGAAGACCTCCAGGACGGGCGCGCTGTGGCGGATCCGGGACTCGGCGAAGACCGGGCTCTCCGGGGCGGAGGCGCGGATCGCCAGGCCGACGAGCACGAGCACGGCTGAGAGCAGGAAGGGGATGCGCCAGCCGTACGAGAGGAAGTCGGCCTTGTCCATGCCGGCGACGGCCATGATCGCGATCGTCGCCAGGAGGAGGCCGGCGGGTCCGGCGGTGGGGACGAAGCTGCCGACGTAGCCGCGGCGGTGCCGGGGTGCGAACTCGGTGGTCATGAGCACCGCGCCGGTGACCTCACCGCCATAGGAGAAGCCCTGAACGATCCGGAGCGCGATGAGGAGCACCGGCGCCCAGATGCCGATCGTGGCGTAGCTGGGCAGCAGGCCCATCGCGGTGGTCGCCAGGCCCGCGACCAGCAGGGTCATGACGAGCATGGACTTGCGGCCGATGCGGTCGCCGTAGTGGCCGGCGACGATCGCGCCGACGGGGCGGGCGATGAAGCCGATCGCGAAGCCGGCGAAGGCGACGAGGGTGCCGACGGTCGGGTCGGAGCTGGGGAAGAAGAGCGTGTTGAAGACCAGGGCGGTCATGAAGCCGTAGAGCAGGAAGTCGTACTGCTCGATGACGGTGCCCACGAAACTGCCGATGGTCACTCGCAGGAGGGCGGGTCTGGGCCGGCTGTCGACGGTCATGGGGGGGGCCTTTCCTACCGATCGATCGGTAGGCCGAGAATAGACGACCGATCGATCGGCAGGAAGACCTTCCTCACCGCGGCACGAGCGCGTTGCGGCGCACGTCCGACCACGTGCCGCGGTCGACGCAGATGCCGCAGTCCGGGCCGTAGAACAGGGCGCGGGCCTGCGGGTCGTCCATGAGCTGGAAGCGCCACCAGGCGGTGGTGGGCGCGGCGAACGGGCCGGGGTCGCCTACGACGGTGAAGTGGTCGGCGCCGCGCACCTCGCCGTAGATCGCCGGGATGTGGTCCGCGTCGTTGTAGAAGGCCTTGACCAGCGCGGGCCAGACGATGGAGTCGTTCTGGCCGGCCATCAGGAAGGCGGGGCCGTGGACGTCGTCGATGTCGGCCAGCGGGCCGGGCTGGATGGGCAGGACGCTGTCGACGCGGGAGTCGGCGCCGACGACGATGGCGGCCGCGCCGCCCTGGGAGTGTCCCGAGGCGCCGATGCGGGTCAGGTCGACCTTGCCGTGGAAGATGCTCGACGGGTCGGCGTCGCGCCGGGTGAGGGCGTCGATCCCGGCGCGCATGGAGATGCCGAGGTTCGACATCGGGGTGTTGGCGGCCGAGACGATGAAGCCGTGGCTGGCCCACTGCAGGAGCAGGTCGCGATAGACGAGCGGGGCGCCGCCTGTGCCGTTGCCCCAGACGATCACCGGGTGCCGGCGGTCGCTCCCGGCGATGTCGCGGGGATAGTAGAGGGTGTTGACCGCGCCGACCTCCACGGCGGTGGCGTAGGGGCCGGGTGCGCCCCAGTTCGCGGCCGCGGCACGGGCGGGAGCCGTGCCCAGGGCGAGCACGAGGATCAGGGGGATGAGCAGGCGTCGGAACACGGTGGCCTCCTGGCTGGGGGGTTTGATCGCATCCTGGCCATGCCGGGGGCCGCCGTCTTTCCGCACTTGGGGCAAGAATTGACGTACCGGTTTGGGCAATGTGACGATCCCGGCATGGCCGACCTGCACAGCCGGATGGCGCCGAAGGTGCGGGGACTCACCTCCGCGGTGGTCGCCCGGTGCGCCGCCGAGATCCCGTTCTACCGGGAGTCGCCGCCCGAGACCCTCAGCGGCGAGGTGGCCCGTTCGGTCTCGGCCGTCCTGGCGATCCTGCTGCGCACGCTCCGCGGGCCCGACGCGATGGGCCCGGCCGATCTCACCCGCATCATCGAGTGGTCGGCGCGCCGGGCCGAGGAGCGGCTACCGCTGGAGGCGGCGGTGACCGCCTACCTCATCGGCGCCGAGGTCTGGTGGCAGGCGCTGACCGAGGTGGCCGAGGCCGACGAACTGGCCGCGGCCGGTGAGGGGCTGCTCGGCTGGCTGCGTACCGCGATGCCCGCCGTCGCCCTGGCCCACCAGCAGGCGCAGGAGGACATCAGGAGCGAGGACAAGCGGGTACGGCGGGCGCTCATCGGCGCGCTGCTGGGCGGCCAGCCGTACGAGAGCCTGGCCGAGGCGGCGGGCGTGGAGGTGGGCCAGGCGCACGAGGTGGTGCTCTTCGACTTCGGGCAGCCCGCGCCGCCGGTCCGGCTCGTGCGGTCGGCGCTGGACGCGCACACCGGGACGCTGGTGCTGATGGACCACGTCGACGGGGTCGCGCTGCTGCCCGGCGGATGCGCGCTGGAGCCGCTCGTACGCAGGCTGGCCGAGGTCGTGGGTCGGCCGGTACTCGCCGCCGCGGCCCTGGCGGGGGAGCCCGTGAACATCCCGGACGCGGCGCGGGAGGTCCGCGAGGTGCTGGAGCTGGTGCGCAGGATCAACAGGCCGCCTGGCCTCTATCGCTTCGACGACGTCCTGCTGGAGCACCAGCTCGCGCGACCAGGCGCAGGACTGGTACGGCTGGCCGCCAAGCTGGCGCCGCTCGACGGCCATCCCCATCTGCTGGAGACGCTGCGCGCGTTCGTCAACCGGGGGCACAACCGCCGCCGGACCGCGCTCGACCTGCACATCCACCGCAACACGCTGGACTACCGGCTGCGGCGAGTGAGCATGCTGACCGGACTGGACCTGGCGGTGCCCGCGCAGGCGCGCCTCCTGGAAGCGGCGGTCACCGTCCGCGATCTAGCCAGACCCTGAGCTCCTCGTCCCTGGGGGCGTGCACGACGCCGGAGCCCGGCGAGTCGAAGATCATGACGGGCCGGGAGGAGTCCCACCGCTGCCAGCCCGGATCCCCGGTCGCGGCGAAGGCGACCCAGGCCCGGTGCATGGCGTCGGCCAGCTCCTGCGGAGCGCCGTCACCGGCCAGCTCGCGGCCGTGCCGGAGATTGTCGAAGACGAAGCCGATCTCCAGGCCGTGGCACGAGCCCAGGTCCATGACCGGGGAGCGCCAGGCGAACTCGTAGACGTAGGCCCGCTCCACGGCATCGGCCAGGCGGTTGAGCGGGCCGCGCAGGAGCAGGTCGGTGGCCATCTCGCCGAGGATCTCGCCGGGCTTGGCGCCGGGGCGGCCGGAGCGGTAGAGCCGGGCGACCCGGCTCGGGATGCGGAATTTCAGCAAGGCCAGGCGCAGTGTCAGCCGGTTGATTCGATCCACGGCGCCGGTGGGGACGAACCAGAGGCGGTACTCCTCCCGGTTGGCACCGATCAGGAGGTCGACCTCGACCGGACCGGAGCCGGGCTCCGCCACGATGTGGAAGCCGGGCCCGCCGGTGATCGGATCGGCCTTGCCCACCACCTCGACCTGGGCGTCGAGCAGCCGCTCCCGGTCGACGGCGGCGAACGCCTCGGCCGTGGGCGGCACGCCCAGCTTGGCCGCCATCAGTTTCACGGTCTTCCCGGCCTCCTCGCGCGTGACCGTGTGCGGGGGACCGCTCTGCATGATCGCTCGGTGGAACAGGCCCTTCGCCCGCGGGCTGGTGAGCAGCGCGCCGATGCTGATCGCCCCCGCGGACTCGCCGAAGACGGTGACATTGCCGGGGTCGCCGCCGAAGGCCGCCACGTTGTCGCGCACCCACTCCAGCGCGGCGAGCTGGTCGAGCAGACCGCGGTTGTCGGGCGCGTCGGGGAAGACGCCGAAGCCCTCCACGCCGAGCCGGTAGTTGATCGAGACCAGCACGACGCCGTCCCGGGCGAAGGCGTGCCCGTCGTACAACGCCGGGCTCGACGAGCCGTTGCGCAGGGAGCCGCCGTGGATCCAGACCATCACCGGGCGGGCGCCGTCGTCCACGCCCGGGGTCCAGACGTTCAGGTTGAGGCACTCGTCGCCGGGGATCCGCTCCTCGGGGATGAACCGGTCCAGCGGTGGCCGGTAGGGACGTTTGGGGGCGGTCGGCCCGAACTCCAGCGCGTCACGGACCCCCTCCCAGGGCTGAACGGGCGCGGGGGCACGGAAGCGCTCGGCTCCGAAGGGAGCCGCCGCGTAGGGAATGCCGCGGAAGACCGCGATCCCGCCCTGGAGCAGGCCACGCACCTTGCCGTACCGGGTGGCCGCGATGATGTCCATGCCTCGAATCCTACCGATCGATCGGTAGCAAACAAGGGTCAGTGGAAGCCTGTACCGCGTCAAAACGCAGTCGCGATGGCTCTGAGCTGTGATTTGACTGAGTCCGCCAGGGCGGACAAGATCACGCCTTGTGCCTGTTCGCCTGCTCTGTCTGATCACGGTTTCGGGTGTTCGGCTGGCTGATGTTGCCGGGCCGCAGCCAGGCGTCGAAGCACGTTGAGATCATGGTGCTGCGTTAGAGGTGGCGGCGCCGCGGCGTCAGGTCGCGCGCCCGAAGCCGGATCGGGCAGATCGGGCCGTTCTCGCGGCGTTGGCTCGGTGGTTGCCGACGGTGCTGCGCGCTCATCGGCTTGTCACCCCGGCGACGTTGCCGGCTTGGCATCGTCGTCTACTTCGCCGGACCTGGACCTACACCCGCACCGGGCGCGAGGGCACGACCACCCGATCAGGACGAACAGGTGGTGGTGCCGATCGAACGCCGCAAAGTGCTCGGCGGCGCGATCAACGAGTACCGCCGAGCCGGATAAGCCAGGCGGAGGGACCCCGGCTCATGCCGTACATGCGAGTTTTGAGCACTACACGCCAATCATCGATAATCTCGACTCCCCGCATTCTTTAAACACTGTTAACGGACAGCCGGATCTACATTCGGTTCTCGCAGCGATACGCATCATGCTGTGATTTACGTCACATGTCCTCCTATTGTCAACTGCAATATTTTGGTCAATGATCAAGTGGCACGAAAAAGTGGGGTGGGTTTGATTGATGAGGCGCACCGGACATACCTTTGCCGACTCTCTCATCTCAACTCCGTACGAGACGCAGCAATGGCTCGCAAGGTGTGGGTCTGAGATTCAGTCATTCAATCGTTCCGAATTCGGATAACCGGATCTCGAGTGCCGCGAGACGCAAGCGCTGCATTCTTTGTCGATTACCCTGCGTCGGCGGCGTCGTAAAATCTCATCCGATTCGCTCAATGGTTGTGCGCACCGAATGACCTACTGACGAAGAAATCCGGGCGTCATGCGTTGCTCAGGGCACTCATTCTCGCTGTTTTCCCAGGTGGCAACCTGGAGGTATGAGGTACTCCGACA
>NZ_JBFAOJ010000057.1:0-62246 GCF_040675205.1 Streptosporangium sp. NPDC049644
TTCACCCCCGGGCGCGGGCCGCCCCGTCTATACTGCGGGGGGTGGGGGCCCGCGCCGGACCGGCGCGGCCCCGCACACCCGGCTCAGGGCATCGCGTAGCCGCCGCTGACCGAGATCACCTGTCCGGTGACCTGGCGGGCCGCCGCCGGGGAGGCGAGCCAGACGACGGCGTCGGCGATGTCGCGGGCGGTGGTCAGCCGGCGCAGCGGGGTGGCCTTGAGCATGTGCTCGACCTGGCGGTCGTTGAAGATCGCATCCTGGCCGCCCGCCCACAGGCTGGTGGCGCCGACGGCCTCGGGGCCCTCGGGGATGACCAGGCCGGGGCAGACCACGTTGGAGCGGATGCCGTGCCGGCCGTGCTCCTTGGCGGTCGTCCTGGCCAGGGCTAGGATCCCCGCCTTCGAGGCCCCGTAGACGGCCTGCCGGATCTCGCCGAACGCGGCGTCGCTGGCGATGTACACCAGGGATCCAGCACCGGCCTCGCGCATCGGCGCGAGCACGGCCTGGGTGCATTCGATCGCGGCGAAGAGGTTGACCTCGAAGGTGCGCTGCCACTGCGCCCGGTCGGTGTGCTCGGCGACGAACCCGGGGATGCTGATGCCCGCGTTGTTCACCATGACGTCGATGCCGTCCCAGACCTCCAGCACCCGGTGGGCGGCACGGGTGGCCGCCCCCGTCTCGGCCAGATCGGCCCGTACCACGACGGCCTCGGTGGCTCCGAGCTCCAGGGCCTCGCCGCGGACCCTGTCGGCCTGGTCTCCGTCGAGGTCGCAGATGGCGATCCGCGCGCCTTCGGCCGCGAAGCCGTGCACGATGCCCCGTCCGATGTTGGAGGCGCCGCCGGTCACCAGGACTCGAGCACCGGTGAGACCAAGATCCATGTCGCTGGGTTCCTTCGCGCTGGGGCCGGATGCTCTCGGGCCGGACGGGCCGAGGTCGTCGAGGGTCATGTTGGGACCCCGGCCTTGTGACCAGATTCTTATCTAATCTAGATTAGAACAGGCGGCCGGTGTGTGGGCACCCCCGCCCGAGGAGGGAACATGAGGATTTTCAACGACCTCGACGAGTTCGCCAGGGCGAGCGGCGAGGTACTGGGCACCAGCGACTGGCTTGCCGTCGAGCAGGAGCGGGTCAACGGATTCGCCGACGCCACCGGTGACCACCAGTGGATCCACGTCGATGTGGACCGGGCCAAGGACGGCCCGTTCGGGGGGACGATCGCGCACGGCCATCTCACGCTGTCGCTGCTCCCGGTGTTCCTCAAGCAGATCTACCGGGTCGACGGCCTTCGGATGGCGGTCAACTACGGCCTGAACAAGGTGCGCTTCCCCGCGCCGGTCCCGGTGGGCTCGAAGCTCCGGGCGACCTCGCGGCTGGTTGAGGTCACCCCGCTGGACGGCGCGGTCCAGGCGGTGCTGTCCAGCACCGTCGAGGCGGCCGGAGTGGAGAAGCCGGTGTGCGTGGCCGAGTCGGTCGTGAGGTACTTCGGATGAGCGGGACAGGGCTGGTGGCGGGCCGTACAGCGATCGTGACGGGCGCGGCGCGGGGTATCGGGATGGAGATCGCCCGGCTGCTGCACGAACACGGCGCCAGGGTCGTCCTGGCCGACCGGGACGCCGACGAGGCGGCCGCGGCGGCGGCCGGGCTCGGAGACGGGCGGAGCGTCTGGGCGCGCGGCTGTGACGTCACCGACGAGACCCAGGTCGAGGCGCTCGTCGCGGAGACCGTCGAGCGGTTCGGATCGCTGGACGTCTTCGTCAACAACGCCGGCATCACCAGGGACGCCTCGCTGAAGAAGATGACGGTGCAGGACTTCGACGCGGTGATCAACGTCCATCTGCGCGGCACCTGGCTGGGCGTGCGGGCCGCCGCGGCGGTGATGCGCGAGGCCGGCGCCGGCTCGATCGTCAACATCTCCTCCCTGTCGGGGAAGTCCGGCAACCCGGGCCAGACCAACTACAGCGCGGCCAAGGCCGGCATCGTCGGCCTCACCAAGGCAGCCGCCAAGGAGCTGGCGCACCGCGGCGTCCGGGTCAACGCCGTGCAGCCGGGCCTCATCAGGACCGCGATGACCGAGGCCATGCCGCCGGAGGTCTTCGCCGCCCGGGAGGCCGACATCCCGATGAAGCGGGCCGGTGAGCCGCGCGAGGTCGCGGGGGCGGTGCTGTTCCTCGCCTCCGACCTGGCGAGTTACCTGACCGGCACGGTGCTCGAAGTCGGGGGCGGGAGGTTGATGTGAGCGAGCGAACCAGTGGGCAGGACAGCGGAGAGGTCGTGCTGAGCCGGGTGGACGGCGAGGTGGGGCACGTCATCCTGAACCGCCCGAAGGCGATGAACGCGATCACCGTCGAACTCGGCGGCGAACTGGAGCGGGTGCTGACCGGGATCGCGGACCGGGTGAACGTCGTCCTGCTGCGAGGGGCGGGCGGGAACTTCTCGGTCGGCGGTGACTTCAACGAGCTCGAACGGCTGCGTGTCGCCGGAAGGGAGGCGATGCGCCCGCTGTTCTCGAACTTCGGCCGGGCCTGTGCCGCCATCGCGGAGCTGCCGGTACCGGTGGTCGCCGCCGTCGAGGGGTACGCGATGGCCGGCGGTTTCGAACTCATGCAGGCGTGCGACGTCGTGCTGGTGCACGAGAACGCGAAGATCGCCGACAACCACGCCAGGTTCGGGCAGGTGCCCGGCGGTGGCAGCACCCAGCGGCTGCCCCGGCTGGTCGGCCGGCAGCGTGCCCTCGGGCACATTCTCAGCGGCGAGCGGTTGTCCGCGGCCGAGGCGGTCGCCTGGGGGCTGGCCTACCGGTCGCTGCCCGCGGACGGTTTCGACGAGGAGGTGAACGCGTTCGTCACGCGGATGGCCGGTCGCGACCGCGACGCCCTGACCCGGATCAAGCGCCTGGTCCGCACCGGGCTTGACCTGCCCCCCGAGGAGGGGCTGGCGCTCGAGCTGGAGACCGTGCTCGACCATCTCGGCGGGCAGGCCGCCGCGGCGGGCATCGCCTCTTTCAAGCGAGCTTGACCTTCCCCCCGGGCGCGGAGCCCGGAGTTTCCACGCTCAAGGAGATCTGATGACACGTGAACTGATCGACTCCGGCCCGGTACTGCTGGACCTCGACTCCGGCGGGGTGGCGCGCCTGCGGCTGAACCGTCCCGAGGCGGCCAACGGGATGGACGTGCCCTTCCTGAGAGGGCTGCACGCGGCAGTGATGCGCTGTCACGGTGAGCCGGACGTGCGCGCCGTACTGCTCACCGGAGAGGGGCGTAACTTCTGCGCCGGCGGTGACGTCAAGACTTTCGCGGCCAGGGGCGAGGGGCTGCCCGACTACCTGCGTGAGGCCACCTCCTGGCTGCAGGTCTCGGTCTCGGCGCTGATGCGGCTGCAGGCCCCGGTGGTGGCCGCGGTGCACGGCTTCGCGGCCGGCGGTGGCGGGTTCGGCCTGGTGTGCGCGGCGGACCTGGTGATCGCCGCCGAGTCCGCGAAGTTCATGGCCGGGGCCACCCGGGTGGGCATGGCGCCCGACGCCGGCGTCTCGGTCACCCTTCCCCGGCTGGTCGGGCTCCGCAAGGCGATGGAGATCACCCTGACCAACCCGGTCCTCACCGCTGCCGAGGCCCTTGAGATCGGCCTGATCACGAAGGTGGTCACCGACGACACCCTGCTCGACGAGGGCCTCGCACTGGCGCGCGCGCTCGCCGCCGGCGCCCCCAGGGCGCTGGCCGCCACCAAGCGGCTGCTCTGGGACGGCCTGGGGGCGAACGTGGAGGCCAGGCTGCCCGAGGAGGCCCGTACGGTCGCCGACCTGTCCGGCACCGCCGACGCGCGCGAGGGGCTGGCCGCCGTCATCGAACGCCGGAGCCCGCTCTTCACCGGCCGCTGACCCCTCCATCCGAGACCTGTGCGCCCGCAGGTTCCGGATGGGCGGCGTTCAGGACGGCGCGTAGGCGCGGACACCGCCGTCCAGGTCGGCGGCGACGAGCACGCCCTGGTCGGTCAGCACGTCCAGATGGGCGTCGGTCTCCAGCACGGCGAGCATCTGGCTGAACAGGTCGAGGTCCTCCAGCCTGCGCCGGCGGCGGGTCCACGGCATGGCCACGGCCACCTCGTACGCCGTCCGCGCCCCGGTCTTGATCTCGTGTGCGCAGGCGTCCAGCCGCTCCTCGTGGTGGGCCAGCAACTCCTCGATCCGGGTGTGGACGCTGGGGGTGACCGGTCCGTGCGCGGGCAGCAGCAGGGTGTCGGGCATCTCCCGGACCAGCCGCAGGGAGTCGAGATAGCTCCGCAGCGGCTTGGGCTCCGGGACGACCTCCAGACCGAGGGACGGGGTGATGTGCGGGAGCACGTGGTCACCGGCGAACAGCAGGCCGGCCGCGGCGTCGCGCAGCACCACGTGCCCCCTGGTGTGTCCCGGCGTGGCGAACACGTCGAGTTCGACGGGGCCGAGAGACATCCGCTCGCCGTCGTCCAGCCAGCCGTCGGGGTGCTTCCACGGCAGGTCGCGCTCGTACTCGTGGCTCTCGGTGGCGGCGACGCGGCCGGCGATCTCCGGGGCCCCGCAGCGGCGCAGCAGCTCGATCTGGCGGGGGTAGAGTCCCTTCTCCTCGTCGAAGGCCTCGATGGAGGGCTGCTCGCCGCGGCCGATCCGCACCCGGGTGCCGAAGGTCTCGCGCAACCTCAGGGCCTGGGAGTAGTGGTCCCAGTGGGCATGGGTCACCAGGATGCCGGCCACGTCCGCCAGCCGGTGTCCCAGCGTTCCCAGCGCCTGGGCCAGTGCCTTCTCGGTGTCCGGCATCGCCCATCCCGAGTCGACGACCACCGGGCCTTCCGGGCTCTCGATCAGGTAGGCGTTCACCGCGTGCAAACCGTTGGAGGGGAGCGGCAGCGGCACCCGATGGACCCCCGGCAATACCGGATGGGCACCCGGCTCGGTCCAGTCCTCGGGCTGCTCTGCGATCGTCATGCGTCGTCTCCTCAGCATCGGTGGCTTGTCTCGAAGTCCGAATCGCCCCTACTCTATTATTTGAAAATAAATTCAAAAGTTGAGGGTGGGGAACATGTCGGAGCGGGCCGGTGAGATCGCCGAGGGTGACTGCGTCCTGGTGGGGGAGAGTGGTGCCGTACGGGTGCTGACCCTGAACCGGCCGCGCCTTCGCAATGCCATCGACCTTGAGCTGCGGATCACGCTCGCCGAGCGGATCGAGGAGGCGATGGCCGACGGTACGGTGCGGGTGATCGTGCTGACCGGGGCGGGCGGCACGTTCTGCTCCGGGGGTGACATCTCCACCATGCGCCGCCGGTCGGCCGAGGAGAGCAGGCCGAGGGCGGAGGCGGCGCAGCGCATCGTGCGCGCGATCTGGTCCGGCCCCAAGCCCGTGCTGGCCGCGGTCGAGGGCTTCGCCTTCGGGGCCGGGGCGTCGCTGGCCCTCGCCTGCGACCAGGTGGTCGCCGCCTCCGACGCCGTCTTCAACCCGACCTTCACCCGGGTGGGTCTCGCCGGTGACCTGGGCATCCTCTGGTCGCTGAGCAGGCGCGCGGGGCTGGCCAGGGCGCGCCGGCTGCTCATGCTACCCCGGGCCGTCAAGGGGGCGGAGGCGCTGGAGATGGGCCTGGCCGACGTCCTCGCCGAGCCGGGCGCCGCGCTTGAGGCCGCGCTCGCCGACGCGGAGAGGCTCGCCGCGGCGCCGCCGCTGGCCCTCGCCGCGATCAAGTCGATGCTCGTCGAGGGGCCGTCCGATCCGTACGAGGTGCTGGCGCGCGAGGTCGACCACCAGGTTCGCCTGTTCGACACCGATGACTTCGCCGAAGGCGTGGCGGCGTTCCATGAGCGACGGCCGCCGGTCTTCCTCGGCAGGTGACCGACCCTGTCGCCCCGCGGGACCGCCGGAGGGCTCGCCGTGCGGAATCCCTTCCGCGGAGGCTCTTACTTTTTTAATCTGCCTTATGTAGCCTGAGCCGCCTGCACGGTGTCGACCGCCCGTAACCCGGTGCCGCCCGGGGGTGGCGCCGCGCCATGGCGGCGAGCTCCGTGGACACCACGTGCAGACCGTCCCGTCGGCAGTTCCGCGGCGGGTGCCCCTTCCTGCCGCTGCCGCCGGGCATGCGTGCGCGTTGACAAATTAATCTAATTAAGATTATATAATTCAGGAGGTATCCTATGATTCCGAGCGTCGGCGAGCGCCGTGAGCAGCTGAGCAGGCGTTTCCCCGAGTGGACGCCGCTAACCCTTGACGGTCGGCTGGAGCGCTGCGCGCAGGAGTTCGGCGACCGCCCCCTCGTCCTGACCGACGAGCGGACCCTCGGCTACGCCGAAGCCGCCGAGTGGTCGGCCCGGCTGGCGGACGGACTGGCGGCACTCGGGGTCCGGCCGGGCGACCGGGTCGGTCTGCTGATGGCCAACTACCTGGAGTTCGTCCCGCTGAAGTTCGCGATCGCCAGGACCGGTGCGGTCGCGATCCCCTTCAACTACCTGTACCGGCAGGATGAGCTCGCCTACGTCCTGGCCCAGTCCGAGTGCAACGTACTGATCACCATGACCGGTTTCGCCGGGCTGGACTACCTGGACATGCTCGACGCCATCGCCCCCGGCTGGGAGCGCGAAGGCGGCGAGGCGCTGCCGGACCTGCGCCAGGTCGTGCTGCTCCCCACCGACGGGCGGACCCGCGACGGGGTGCTGACCGTGGACGGCCTCGGCGAGCTGGGCGCGGGCGCACCCGGCGGGGCCGCACCCGGAACGCGGACCCCCGACGATCTCGGGGACATCCTCTACACCTCGGGCACCACCGGCTCGCCCAAGGGCGTGATGGTCACCCACGACGCGGTGCAGCGCACCGCCTACGCCTCGGCGCTGAGCAGGGCCTTCGAGGACGGCCGGCGCATCCTGTTCTCGCTGCCCTGCTACCACATGTTCGGTTACGTCGAGGGCCTGCTCGCGGCCATGATGGTGGGCGGGGCGATCATCCCGCAGACCGCGTTCAGCCCGGCCGGCTACTTCGAGGGGATCGAACGCCACCGGGCCACCGAGATCCTGTGTGTGCCGACCATGACCGTCGCGCTGCTCGAGCACCCCGACCGGCTCACCCGGGACCTGTCCTCGCTGTTCGCCGTGCTGTCCGGTGCCGCGCCCTCCCCGATCTGGCTCTGGGAGCGGGTCCGCGCCGAGCTCGGGGTCACCGAGCTGGTCACCGGCTACGGCATGACCGAGTGTGGCGGGGCGATGACGATGTCCCTGCCCGAGGACCCGCTGGAGCGCGCCTCCGCCACCGTCGGCCGGCCCAAGCTCGCCGGCGTCGCCGGGCTCCCCGGTGACATCTGTGTCTACCGGACCGTCGACCCGGTGACGGGGGAGTTCCTGCCGGCCGGCGCCGAGGGCGAACTCGTCTCCACCGGGCCGACGCACATGCTGGGCTTCTGGAACAAGCCCGAGGAGAGCGCGCTCGCCCTGCGGGACGGCTGGGTGTACTCGGGTGACCTGGGCATCGTCCGCGAGGACGGCTACCTGGTGCTCACCGGCCGCAGCAAGGAGCTCTACAAGAGCGGCGGCGAGCTGGTGATGCCCAAGGAGATCGAGGAACTGCTCACCGCGCGGCCGGGCATCAGCCAGGCGTACGCGATCGGCGTGCCCGACGACAGGTGGGGCGAGACCGGTTGCGTCTGGATCGTTCCAGAGCCGGGGGTGAGGCTCGACGCGGACGAGATCATCGCGTTCTGCAAGGAGAACCTGGCCCGTTTCAAGGTGCCCAAGCACGTGCTCTTCGCGGAGCCGTCGGAGCTGCCGACCACGCCGACCGGAAAAATCCAGAAATTTCGGCTTGTTCAGCAGGCCAAGGCACGTATTGAAGGAGGGAAGTCGTGACCGTCCAGTACTCGGAGCTGATCCAGCCCGAGAGGGTGCACGGTTCGCTGTACACCGACCCGGAGATCTTCGCGGAAGAGCTCGAACGGATCTGGTACCGCACCTGGGTGTGCGTCGGGCACGTGAGCGAGGTGGCGCAGCCCGGCGACTACGTGCGCAAGAACGTCGCCGCCCAGGACGTCATCATGACCAGGAGCGCGGACGGCGAGGTCGGCCTGCTGCTCAACCGGTGCGCGCACCGGGGCAACCTGGTCTGCGAGGACCGGCGGGGCAACTCCAGTGCCTTCCGCTGCCCCTACCACGGCTGGACCTACCGCAACACCGGTGAACTGCTCGGATATCCCTACAACCAGGGGTACGGCGGTAAGAACAAACTCGAACTCGGCCTCGGCCGGGTGCCCCGGGTGGACACCTACCAGGGCTTCGTGTTCGCCAGCTTCGCCGCCGAGGGGCCGACCCTGAAGGAGCACCTCGGCGCCGCGGCGGGCGAACTGGACCGGCTGGCCAGGCTCTCCCCCGAGGGAGAGGTCGAGCTCACCGCCGGCTGGCTCAGGCACCGTGCAAAGGCGAACTGGAAGCTGCTGGTCGAGAACGAGACCGACGGCTACCACCCGCAGTTCGTGCACGGCTCGGTCTTCAGCGTCACCGGCAGCCCCATCGGAGCCCTCTACAGCGACAAGTCGACAGCCGTCACCCGTGACCTCGGCGGCGGCCACAGCGAGAACGACCTGCGTCCGGAGTTCCGCCGGGCCGCCCGCCCCATGGGCTGGTTCGGCACCTCCGAGGCCAGGGTCCCCGACTACGTGGCGAAGATGCGCGCGCTCCACGGCGAGCAGGCCGAGGAGATCCTCATCGAGGGCGCACCACACGTCATGGTCTTCCCCAACCTGTTCATCGCCGAGATCAGTGTTTTCATGATCCAGCCGACGGCGGTCGACGAGACCGTGCAGAACGTCACCGCGGTGCAGCTCAAGGGCGCGCCGGAGATGAACGGCAGGCTGCTCTCGCAGTGCGTCGGCTCGGTCGGTCCCGCGGGGATGCTGCTGGCCGACGACTCGGAGATGTACGAGCGCAACCAGCGCGGCATGGCCGCCCGGCGGCCCGAATGGCTCGACATCCGCCGCGGCGTGGGCCGCGAGCGCATCGACGAGAACGGTTTCCGGATCGGCGCCGCCAACGACGAGACCGGGATGCGCGGCTTCTGGTCGCACTACCGGGGTCTGATGGAAGAGGGGGCCGCGCGGTGAGCAGTCCGGAACTCGGTGAGATCGAGCGGTTCCTCTATCGCGAGGCACGGCTCGCCGACGAGCACGACTACGACGGATGGGAGGCCCTGTGGACCGACGACGCGCTCTACTGGGTGCCCGCCGGAGGCCCCGACACCGACCCCAGGTCGCAGATGTCAGTGATCTACGACAACCGCAGCCGCATCAGGACGCGGATCAGCCAGCTCAAGACGGGCAAGCGCTACTCCCAGTCGCCGCCGTCGAACATGCGGCGGCTGATCTCCAACGTCGAGGTGGTCGGTGTCGAGGGAACCGACACCGTGGCCGAGGCGAACTTCGTGCTCGTCGAGTCCCGCGAGCGGGGGACCACCCTGTGGTCGGGCCGCGTCACCTACCGGCTGCGCCGCGTCGAGGACGACATCCGGCTGGCCTACAAGAAGGTGGTCCTGGTGAACAGCGCGGAGGCGCTTTCCACCCTGGCCTTCCTCATCTGAAGGAGTCCGGCAGTGGATCAGTGGATCATCGCCAGCGAGTTTGCCGAGGTGGCCGTGAGCCTCGACACCGACGCCAACGGGCCACGATTGCGCGTCGAGGACCTGCGTGGCGGCCGGGTGCGCTACCTGGACGCGCTGGAACTGGAGTCCGTCGTCTGGCTCTCCGACGAGCGGGCGCGGGAGTTGCTGGACCCCTCGGCCGGTCGCTGGAGCGACAGGCCCGCCGATGACTGAGGTCCTCGAAGAAGCCGGGCGGCTGGACCTCACGGCCCACGTCCGTCCCGGCGACGCGGTCATGTGGGGACAGGCCTGCGCCGAGCCGCTCACCCTGACCGGGCGGCTCATCGAGCAGCGCGCCGAGATCGGCGGCTTCCGGTGCTTCCTCGGGCTGCCCGCCTCGGACACGATCCGCCCGGAGCACGCCGACCACGTGTCGTTCCTGTCCTACTGCGGTGGCGGCGGCAACCGCGCACTGCACCGGGCCGGCGCCTTGGACATCCTGCCGTGTCACTACTCGACGCTGCCGGATCTCATCGAGAGCGGGGCCCTTCCCGTCGACGTCGCCCTGGTCCAGCTCTCGCCCGCGGACGGCGCCGGTCGCCACAGCCTCGGCATGGCCGACGACTACCTGTCCGCCGCGATCGACAGGGCACGCGTGGTCATCGCGGAGGTGAACGACCAGGTGCCCTGGACGCACGGGGCGCGCACGCTCACCGCCGCCGACCTGGATGTGATCGTGTTCACCTCCCGGCCGCCGGCCGAGATCGTCAAGAGTGTGCCCGGTGACGCCGAGGAGCGCGTCGCCGGGCACGTCGCCGGCCTGATCGAGGACGGCGCGACCCTGCAGCTCGGGCTTGGCGCGCTGCCCGAGGCGATCGTCGCCCGGCTGGCCGACCGCCGTGACCTCGGTGTGCACTCCGGCCAGATCGGGGACGCCGTCGCCGACCTGATGGAGGCCGGAGTGATCACCGGCGCCCGCAAGACCGTCGGCCGGGGCCGTACGGTAACCGGAACGCTGATGGGAACGTCGCGGTTGTTCCGCTACGCCCACGGCAACCCGGCGATCGAGCTGCGCGACACCCGCCACACCCATGATCCCGAGGTGCTCGCGGCCCAGGAGCGCCTCGTCGCGATCAACTCGGCGATCGAGGTCGACCTGTCCGGTCAGATCAACGCCGAGGTCGCGCGCGGATCGTACGTCGGCGCAGTCGGCGGTGCGATCGACTTCCTGCGCGGGGCGGCCCGCTCCCGAGGCGGCCTGCCCATCGTGGCGCTGACCTCCACCGCGAAGAGCGCCAGCCGGATCGTGGCGAACCTGAGCGGGCCGGTCAGCACGTCCCGCGCCGACGCCGGGATCATCGTCACCGAGTACGGAGTCGCCGACCTGCGCGGGCTGTCCCTGGACGAGCGGCGCGCCCGGATGCTCGCCATCGCCCACCCCGACCATCGCCCCGCGCTCGAGAAGGAATGCTGTCAATGAGAAGAGCCGCGATCGTCGCCCCGGTCCGCACGCCGGTCGGCGCCTTCGGTGGAACCCTGCGCCCGGTGCCGGTGGAGGACCTGGCGGCCACGGTCATCAGGGCCGTCCTCGCGCGCTCGGGCATCGACCCCGAGCGGATCGACGACGTGGCGATGGCCCAGTCCTACGCCAACTCCGAGACGCCGTGTGTGGGCCGCTGGGCCGCCCTGCACGCGGGCCTGCCGGTCGCCGTCCCCGGCTTCCAGATCGACCGGCGCTGCGGCGGCGGACTGCAGGCCGTGGTCACCGCCGCGATGATGGTGCAGACCGGAGCCGCCGACGTGGTGGTGGCCGGCGGTGTGGAGAGCATGAGCAACATCGAGCACTACTCCACCCAGGTCCGCTGGGGCAGCCGTTCCGGCGGCGTGCAGCTGCACGACCGGCTGGACCGGGGCCGTGAGCGGTCCCAGCCGGAAGGGCGCTTCGGCCGGATCTCCGGGATGATCGAGACCGCCGAGAACATCGCCCGTCAGTACCGGATCACCCGTGAGGAGGCCGACGACTACGCCGCGGGCAGCCAGCGCCGGGCCGCCGCGGCCCGGGATGCCGGGGCCTTCGACGACGAGATCGTCGGCGTCCAGGTGCCGGTGCGGCGCGGCGATCCGGTCATGTTCGAGCGCGACGAGGGCATCCGTCCGGACACCACTCCCGAGACGCTGGCCAGGTTGCGGACCCTGATGCCGGGCGGGACCGTGACCGCGGGCAACTCCAGCCAGCAGAACGACGCCGCCGCGGCCTGCCTGGTGGTGGCCGAGGACAAGCTGGACGAGCTCGGGCTGGAGCCGCTGGGATTCCTGGTCGGCTGGGCGGCGGCCGGCTGCGAACCGGCCACCATGGGACTCGGCCCGGTGCCGGCCGTGGCCAGGCTGTTCGCCGCGACCGGCGTGACGTTCGACGACATCGACCTGGTGGAGCTGAACGAGGCGTTCGCCTGCCAGGTGCTCGGCGTCATCAGGGGCTGGGGGTTCTCCGGTCCGGCCGAGCTGAGCGACCGGCTGAACGTCAACGGCTCCGGCATCTCGCTCGGGCACCCGATCGCCGCGACCGGGGTGCGCATGCTCACCACGATGCTGCACGAACTGCGCAGGCGGGGTGGCGGGTACGGCCTGGAGACCATGTGCATCGGCGGCGGCCAGGGCATGGCCGCCCTCTTCGAGGGAGTCTCGTGAACACGCCGAAGGGGATCGTGGCGTACGCCACCTACCTGCCCAGGCATCGGCTGCGGCACGCCGACCTGGGCACCGCGCTCGGCACCCGGGGCGGCACCGGATCACGGGTGGCCGCCTCGTTCGACGAGGACAGCACCACCCTGGGGATCGAGGCCGCGCGGCGGCTGCCGCGCGAGGGAGGGCGGCCAGAGTCGATCTTCTTCGCCACCACCTCGCCCGCCTACCTCGACAAGACCAACGCCGCGGCCGTGCACGCGGCCCTCGGTCTGGGCGCCGACGGCTTCGCGGTGGACCTGGCCGGGTCGGCGCGGTCCGGCACCGGCGCGCTGCTCGCCGCCGCCGCGAGCGGAGGGCTGGCCGTACTCGCCGACGTGCGGACCGGTCTGCCGGGTTCGGCCGACGAGCGCGACGGGGCCGACGGGGCCGCGGCCTTCCTGTTCGGCGACCCCGATGAGGCGGTTGCCGAGATCGTGGCCCGGGTGTCGGTGACCGCGGAGTTCCTGGACCGCTGGCGCACGCCGGACGAGCCGGCCGCCCGCCGCTGGGAGGAGCGTTTCGGACTGGAGAGCTACCTGCCGCTGGTGACCGAGGCCGGACGGCGCGCGTTGCGGGAGGCGGGCGTCGCCGCCCCCGACCACGTGGTGCTCTCCTCGCCGAACCCGCTGGTGGTCAGGCGGGGGGCCGCGCTGTTCCCCGCGCGGGTTCCGGCGGGAGGGACGCCGGGTCACGCGGGCGCGGCGGACGTCGGACTGGGCCTGGCGGAGGTCCTGGACCGGGCGGCGCCCGGCGAGACGGCGCTGGTGCTCTCCGCCGTGGACGGCTGCGACGCGCTGGTACTGCGGGTCACCGGCCGCATCGAGGGCGGGCGCCAGGCACACCCGCTCTCCGCGCAGCTCGCCGCCGGGCGAGATGTCTCGTACACCACCTATCTCACCTGGCGTGGCCTGCTGGACCGGGAGGCGCCCCGGCGACCGGAACCCGAGGTGGCCGCGGGGCCGCCCTCGGCCAGGTCGCAGGCGTGGAAGTTCGCGTTCACCGGGTCGCGGTGCCGCGGCTGCGGTTTCGTCCACCTGCCTCCGGCGCGGGTCTGCAAGGGCTGCGGAGCCGTGGACGAGATGGAGCCGCGCCCGCTGTCGGGCGCGCGGGGCACGGTCGTCACCTTCACCGCCGACCGGCTGGCGTACTCTCCCTCGCCGCCGCTGATCGACGTCGTGGTCGACTTCGACGGCGGCGGGCGGTACACGATGGAGCTGGCCGACGCCGTCCCGGACGAGGTGGCGATCGGAATGCGGGTGGAGACGACGTTTCGCAGGCTCCACACGACCCAGGGAGTGCACAACTACTTCTGGAAGGCACGGCCCGTGGAGGACGAGCGATGAGCGCAAGGGGAATCAAGGACCGGGTCGCGATCGTGGCCATGGGATGCACCCGGTTCGGCGAGCACTGGACCTCCTCCACCGACGATCTGCTGATCGACGCGGTCGAGGAGTGCGTGGCCGCGGTACCCGGCACAGACCTGGCGGACGTGGAGGCGTTCTGGCTCGGCACGCTCGGTTCCGGACAGTCCGGTCTCACCCTCAGCCGCGCGCTGGCCCTGGACTACCGGCCGGTCACCCGGGTGGAGAACTACTGCGCGACCGGTTCGGAGGCGTTTCGCAACGCCTGCTACGCGGTGGCGTCCGGAGCCTACGACCGGGTCATGGCGGTCGGGGTGGAGAAGCTCAAGGACTCGGGCTTCTCCGGGCTGACCCGGATGGACCCGCCCGGAGACGGCACGGCCGCGGAGAACACCCTCACCGCGCCGGCCGCGTTCTCACTGCTCGACCCCGCCTACTGCGCGAGGTACGGCGTCGACCCCGCGCGGATGCGGGCGGCGATGACCCACGTGGCCTGGAAGAACCACGCCAACGGGGCGCTCAACCCCAAGGCGCAGTACCGCTCCCGGGTGTCAAAGGAGAAGATCGCCGCGGCGCCGCTGGTGGCCGGGCGGCTCGGGGTGTTCGACTGCTCGGGGGTCTCCGACGGCGCCGCCTGCGCGCTGATCGTCCGTGCCGAGGACGCCCATCTCTACACCGACCACCCGGTGTATGTGAAGGCGCTGTCGCTGACGGCGGCGCCTGGCCGTGCGGCGATGGATCCCGAATACGACTACACGACCTTTCCCGAGGTGGTGCGCAGTGCCCAGGACGCCTACCGGCAGGCCGGGATCACCGATCCGCGCACCGAGATCTCGCTGGCCGAGGTGCACGACTGCTTCACCCCCACCGAACTGGTACTGATGGAGGACCTGGGCTTCGCCGAGCGTGGCGAGGCGTGGCGCGACATCCTCGACGGTGCCTTCGAGTTCGGCGGGCGGCTGGCGGTCAACCCGGACGGCGGCCTGAAGTCCTTCGGCCATCCGGTCGGCGCCAGCGGGCTGCGGATGCTCTACGAGTGCTGGCTGCAGTTCCGCGGCGAAGCCGGGCAACGGCAGCTGAGCGACCCCAGGCTCGCTCTCACCCACAACCTGGGTGGCCGGCCGGGGGCCTGCGTCTCCTTCGTCTCGCTGGTCGGCAACGAGCTGGGCTGACCGGCGCGGGCCGGCCGGGGCGGTTTGACCTGGCCCGTTTATTTATTCTATTTTAAATTAGAGATAGTGTCAGGGATGGGGACGAGATGGCGGGATTCATCGTCGACAGCGAGGAGCACGCCCTGCTCCGGGAGAGCGTCGGCAAGATCGCGGAGCGGTACGGCCACACCTACTTCGCCGACCGGGCGCGTGCCGGAGGCAGGGTCGACGAGCTCTGGACCGAGCTGGGGGAGAACGGCTTCCTCGGCGTGCACCTGCCCGAGGAGTACGGCGGCGGCGGAGGCGGCCTGGCCGAGTACGGCGTGGTGCTGGAGGAGCTGGCGGCCCACGGCATGCCGCTGCTGATGGGGGTCATCTCGCCCGCCATCACCGGCTCGATCGTCTGGCGGCACGGATCGGCCGAGATGAAGGACGAGTGGCTGCCCGGCATGGCGGCCGGGACGAAGAAGATGGTGTTCGCGCTCACCGAGCCCGACGCCGGCTCCAACAGCCACCAGGTCACCGCCGGCGCGCACCGCGACGGCGACGGCTGGCGGCTGACCGGCACCAAGTGCTACATCTCCGGCGTCGATGAGTCCGACGCGCTGCTGGTGGTGGCGCGGGACGGCGAGCCCGGCCCGTCCGGGCGCGCCCCGCTCTCGCTGTTCGTGGTGCCCACCGACGCGCCCGGCCTGCGCTTCCAGCAGATCGTCACCGAGCTCGTCGTCCCGGAGAAGCAGTTCACCGTCTTCTTCGACGACGTGCGGATCGGTCCCGAGGCGCTGATCGGCGAGGCGGGGCGGGGCCTGCGCCAGGTCTTCGCCGGCCTCAACCCCGAACGCATCCTGGCCGCCTCGCTCAGCAACGGCATCGGCAGGTACGCCCTGGACAAGGCCGCCCGCTACGCCCGCGAGCGGCAGGTGTGGTCCACCCCGATCGGTGCCCACCAGGGGGTCTCGCACCCGCTCGCCGAGTCGTACATCGCCGTGGAGCTCGCCAGGCTGGCCACCGCCCGCGCCGCCGAGCTGTACGACTCCGGCCAGGACGCCGCCGAGGCGGCCAACATCGCCAAGTTCGCCGCCGCCGACGCCTCGCTGAAGGCACTCGACCAGTCGATCCAGACGCACGGCGGCAACGGGCTCTCCCGGGAGTACGGGCTGGCCGACCTGTGGTTCGCGGCCCGGCTGCTGCGCACCGCCCCGGTCAGCAGGGAGATGGTGCTCAACTTCATCGCCCAGCACAGCCTGCGGCTGCCCAACTCCTACTGAGGCGCGTTCCGTCACCGACACGAGCACGAAAGAGGTTCACCGATGCACGACTTCGACGCCCTGGTGATCGGGGCGGGGGCGGGCGGTCTGTGCGCCGCCGCCAGACTCTCCCACCTGGGCTACCGCACTTTGGTGGTCGAGCGGCTGGACCGGGTCGGCGGCCGGGCGTCCACCTACGAGATCGACGGCTTCAAGGTCAACAACGGGGCCATCGTGCTGGAGCTCGGTGGCGTCACGGAGGAGACCTTCGCGACCGTCGGCGCGCCGTACGACGTCCGCATGCCCTCACCCCCGCTGCTCTACCGGATCGGCGGCAAGGACATCGACGTGACCGGCGGCGGCTGGGGGTTCCTGCTCGGCAAGCTCACCCGCCAGGGGGCCAAGCTGGTCAAGGGCCTGGGCGCGGCCCGTGAGGACAGCGGGCTGCCCGAGGCCGAGCTCAGCACCGCCGAGTGGGTGTCGAAGTACACCGGGAACGAGAACGTGCACGGGATGTTCCGCAACATGTGCGGTTCCATCTTCGCGGTCGGCTCCGAGGAACTGCCCGCCCGGGTCTTCCTGACCTACTTCACCCGCAAAAGCGCCTTCAAGAAGTTCGGCTTCCACCCCGAGGGCACCATCGGCGCCTGGCGGGCGCTGGCCGACGTGGTGACCGCGAACGGCGGCGAGGTCTGGCTGGACAGCGAGGTACGGTCGCTGACCGTCACCGACGGCCTGGTCACCGGCGCGGTGATCTCCCGTGACGGCGAGAGTGTCGAGGTGGGCTGCCGGATCGCGATCAGCAACGCCGGACCGGCGGCGACCGTCGAGATGGTCGGCGCGGACGACCTGCCCGCCGACTACCGCGAGGAGGTGCGGCGCAAGGATCGCCCCTGCGCGATGATCACTGTGAACATCGCCAGCCAGGAGCGGCTCATCGAGGCTCAGGGCATGCTGAGCTTCGGCAAGACCCGGCGGCTGTGCTACATCGCCAACTTCACCGACCTCTGCCCGGAGATGGCGCCGCCGGGCTGGCACCTGTACTCCGCCTCCGGCGTGCCCAAGCCAGCCGTCGGCGACTTCGACGAGCGGGCCGAAACCGAGCTGATCATGGAGGACCTGCGCGAGCAGGTGCCCGGCTTCGAGCGGGCGCGCGTGCTGTCCACCGTGGTGACGCGTGACGGCTGGCCGCCGCAGCGTGCCGTGGCCGGCTTCGACCTGGCCCCCACCACGCCGATCCGGAACCTGTGGAACGTCGGGGACGGGGTCAAGGAGTACGCCAACGGCGGCACCACCGCGTGCGCCGAGACCGCCAAGCTCATCGTCGAGCAGATCACCGAGCGCCACTCCGTCGGCGCCGGCCGCTGAGCCCGCGTCCCACCGAAGGAGGAACAATGAAGATCGTCGTCGACTACGCCAGGTGCACCGGCCTCGGTATCTGCGAGTCACTGGCACCCGGCGTCTTCGAGGTCGATGACTCCGGTGACCTCGTCGTGCTGACCGAGAAGATCTCCGCCGACGATCTCGAAGGGGTCCGGCAGGCGATCGAGGGCTGCCCGACCGAGGCCCTGCGGCTGGAGCCATGAGCGAGCGGCACCTCCTGGTCGTCGGAGCCTCCCTGGCGGGTCTGCGGGCGGTCGAGGCCGCCCGCAGGAGCGGTTTCGACGGCCGGATCACCCTGATCGGCGCCGAACCCCACCTTCCCTACGACCGGCCGCCGCTGTCCAAGGCCTTCCTCGACGGTGCGGACCTGCCGGCCTTCCGCGGCGAGGAGGTGCTCCGCGAGGAACTGGGTGTCGAGCTCGCGCTCGGCGCCGAAGCGACCGCGCTGGACACCGGCACCGGGACCGTACGGGCCGGAGGGCGGGAGTTCGGTTACGACGCCCTGGTGATCGCGACCGGGGCGGGCGCCCGCGCCCTTCCCGGCACCGGCGGCCTGCGCGGCGTCCACACCCTGCGCACCCGTGACGACGCGCTGGCCGTACGGCGGGCGCTCGACGCGGGCGCCAGGACGGTCGTGGTCGGTGCCGGTTTCATCGGCTCGGAGGTCGCCTCCGCAGCCCGCAAGCGGGGCCTGGAGGTGACGATCGTCGAGGCGCTGCCGACCCCGCTGGTGCGCGCCGTCGGCGAGTCCATGGGCGGGGCGTGCGCCGCCCTGCACGCGCGGAACGGCACCGACCTGCGGTGCGGGGCCGGTGTGCGCGCGGTGGAGGGCGACGGCCGGGTCGAGCGGGTCGTGCTCTCCGACGGGACCGTGCTCGCCGCCGACCTGGTGGTGGCCGGCATCGGGGCGGTGCCCGCCACCGGCTGGCTGGCCGGTTCGGGGCTGACCCTCGACGACGGCGTCGTCTGCGACGAGACCCTGTTCACCGGGGCGCCGGGAGTGTACGCGGCCGGAGACGTCGCCCGCTGGCACAACCCGCTCTTCGGCCGCCAGATGAGGTTGGAGCACTGGACCAGCGCGGCCGAGCAGGGTGCCGTGGCGGCGCGCAACGCGCTGGGTCCGGCCGCCGCCAAGCCCTACTCCACGGTCCCGTACTTCTGGTCGGACTGGTACGGCGCGCGCATCCAGTTCGTCGGGGTCCCCGCGACCGACGAGGTCCGCGTCGTCGATGGTGATCCCGAGGGGGAGCGCTTCGTCGCCCTCTACCGCGAGGGCGACCGCCTGGTCGGCGCGCTCACGCTGAACGGCCAGCCCCAGATCATGAAATATCGCGGATTGATCATGCGAGGCGCCTCCTGGGCGGAGGGGCTGGAGTTCGCCGACCGCCGCCGGGCCGCGGCCGCGGTCAGGGAGAGCGTGTGAGAGAGCACGAGGAGTGCCGGTGACCGTCGAAGAGACCGGGCAGGGCGATCAGGTCGGCAGGCTGGACGAGGCGCTGGAGCGGATCCTGACGGCTCGGCACAGCTGCCGCGCCTTCCACCCCGATCAGGTGCCGGCCGAGCTGATCGAGCGGATGTTCGCCCTTGCCCAGCGCACCGCCTCCTGGTGCAACTCCCAGGCCTGGCAGGTGATCCTGACCAGTGGTGAGGCGACCGAGAGGTTCCGTGCCGAGCTGTACGCCGCCGCCTCTACCCGGCCGATGCGCTCGGACATCCCCGGACCCGAGGAGTACCGCGGCGTCTATCGGACGCGGCGGCGGGAGGCGGGCTACGGCCTCTACAACAGCCTGGGCATCGCCCGCGGGGACCACGAGGCGCGCGACCGCCAGCTCCTGGAGAACTTCCGCTTCTTCGGCGCGCCCCACGTCGCGGTGATCACTTCGGACCGGTCGCTCGGCCCCTACGGCTACATCGACTGCGGTGGTTATGTCGCCACCCTCCTGCAGGCCGCGGAGAGCCTGGGCATCTCGGCGATCCCGCAGGCCGCGATCGCCATGCAGTCCGACACCGTGCGCGCGCACTTCGAGATCCCCGACGACCGGGTGATCGTCTGCGGCGTCTCCTTCGGCTACTCCGACGCCGGGCACCCGGCCAACTCCTACCGCGTGGGCCGCGAGGAGCCGGCGAACGTGGTCGACTGGCGCGGCCGGTAGCGGGCGCCGGATACCCGGCCGACTCGCGCCGCGGTTCGCCTTGACTCCGTCGGGCACGGCGGGCCGTACGGAGAACGCCGCCCGGCACCCGGGTACCGCCGAAAGGCGACGGGCGCCTTGGGCCACCGGGCGGCAGGCCCTAGCATCCAGATGTGCAGAATGATGTTCTAAGGGCTGGAACGCTCTCACGCGCCCTGCCGGCCGCCTTCTGGCTCTGTTCCGCGGTCCATCTGGCGCTGGTCGCCGTCGGCGAAGGCCCGATGAACTCCGTGACCAAGGCGCTGCTGATGCCGCTGCTCGCGGCCTGGGTGCTGGCGCGGCGGGGACCGCGCCTGCTGGTGGCGGCGCTCCTGCTCTCCTGGGGGGGCGACGTGGCCCTGGAGATCGACGGTCTCTTCATCGCGGGCATGGTCCTGTTCGCCGGGGCGCACGTCTGCTACGTGACCTGTCTCGTCCGCGAGGGGGCACTTCGGGCGGTGCGCCGCCGCCCGGCGATCCCGGTGGTCTACGGCGTCCTGTGGGCAGGGATGATCTTTCTCCTCTGGCCGGGCCTGGGCGACCTGCGCCTGCCGGTGGCCGTCTACTCACTGCTGCTGACCGCCACCGCGGTGACCGCCGCCGGTCTCGGCCCGCGCATCGGGACCGGGGGTGCCCTGTTCCTGCTCTCCGACGCGCTGATCGCGTTCGGCCTGGCGGACCTTCCACGCCCGCCGATGACCGGCCTGGTGATCATGGCTACCTACGTCGCGGCCCAGTACCTCCTGGCCTCGGGCATCGTCGATCGCCTCCGTGACTGAAGTGGCCGCACAGCCGGCGGCGGATGCCCCTCCGTCGGAGAGGCATCCGACCGGCCCGCTCCGGGGAGATCGTCACCGGCAGGGCCCGCGGTTCTCCGTGATCACCTTTTCATCTCCGACTCGGTGGCGAGCCTGATGTCGAACGTGACGTCCAGGTAGGGCCCGTCCATCCCGTACCGCTCGATCGAGGCCTGGTCCTCGCGCGGCTCGAAGTCGACGACGATCTCCGGCTTGACCGCGAAGGCGGCGTCGGAGTCCAGGTAGGGGTCGTCGTCGACGAACACGTGGGTGGTCAGCGTGTGATGCCCGGCTGCCTCGACGCGGATGTGAAGATGGCCGGGGCGCATGGGATGACGTCCCATGGCGCGGAGCATGTCGCCTGCCGGACCGTCCATCGGCACGGGGTAGCTGGCGGGCTTCACGGTGCGAAACCAGTACTCGCCGTTCTCGTCGGTGGTGAACAGACCGCGCAGGTTGCCTTCCGGCTGCTCGGCGTCCTGGGTGTCGTAGTGGCCCTTGTCGTCGGCCTGCCACACGTCGAGGATCGCACCCGGCAGGCGGTTCCCGTGGCAGTCCTGCACGGTGCCGTGGATCACGGCGCTCTCGGCCCGGCCCCATTCGGGGCCCGCGGCGATGAGGTCACCCAGTTCGCGCGGCGGAGCCACGGAGTGGAAGGGGCCCTCCACCGAGCTCGGCGTCATGTCGGCCGGTCCCTGGTTGTTCACGTCGTCGACGAGCGTGGTCAGTCCCAGCATGTCCGAGAGCAGGACGAACTCCTGCCGGGTGGGCGTGCAGAACGAACCGGTACGTGCGAGGAAGGCGAGTCCCGCCTCCCACTCGGCCGCCGTCGGCCGCACGTCCTCGACGAAGCCGTGCAGGTGACGGATGAGGCTCTCCATGATGGTCATCAATCGGGTGTCCGCACCCTGGAGCTGGCCGACGACCTGCTCGGTCATGGGGTGACTGCCGGCCGGGCCGCGCCCGGAGCCCATGGTCTCACTCATGCCCAGTCCTCTGCGCTCGCTGTGTTGATCACTGGAGTACGGGCGCCGCTCGGCTTCCCGACCTCCACCTCGACCACGTCGCCGTCGTGCAGCAGCCGCGGGGGTGTACGCGGGTAGCCGATCCCGGACGGCGTTCCGGTGGCGATGACGGCGCCGGGCCGGAGCGTGAACGTGCGGCTTTCGAACGAGAGAATCGTCCCTGCTGAGAAGATCATCTTATTGGTCGAGGAGAACGAGGGTATCCGGCTCGTCAAGAAGCCGGGCGAGGCGGGTCGCTCCGCGGAGTTCTTCGGCCCGGACGCCGGCGGTGAGCAGGGCTGGGCCGCGCCGGCCGGGCCGCTCGACATCCTGGCCGACAACGCCGGCACCGGCCTGGGGGAGAGCGAACCCGGGGTGCCGATCGCCCTGGCCGGGGTGAACGGGATCTCGTGCGTGATCGTGGGGCACGACCGTCGCGCCGCACAAGGCCCGCCAGTGGTCGTGGTGATCGACACGCCGGGTGCGGCCGGCTCGGCACGTGCTGTCGGCCGCGCTCGGGCCGACCCGCGGCCCGAGAACGTGCCTGGCTCAGGTCACCGATGGCATCAGGTCGTTTCGATCGCCTCCATGACCGCTCCCTCCTCGGTGCGGACCTGAAGGGTGATCTCCGGCGGCAGCCGCAGCGAGTTGTGCACGGCGCTGTGCTCCACGACGGTGGTGAACGATTCCCGAAGCCCTTCGGGAAGGCCGGGAGCGTCGACGACCAGATCGATTCGGCCGACCCGTGCCGGACGCAGCTCCAGGTCGTAGTGGGCGGTCACGGTGACGCCGGCGGGCAGCTCACATCGGTGAAGGTAGCGTTCGGCGCGATGGGCGACGCAGGCCGCGAGACTCCCGACGAACAGCTCGACCGGGATGGGGCCGGTGTCGCCTCCGCCGAAGTCAGTGGGCTGGTCGACACGGATGGTGTGGCGGCGTATCCGAACGTCGAAGCGGCCGCCGCCGTGCCAGGTGATCTTCACCATTCCGTTCCGGTTCTGCTTCATGGGTGACTCCACGGGTGTGTTCAGGTTCCGTAGGTGGAGCACGTGGATCTCATCGCCCCGAGATGGCCCCTGTGTGTCGACAGGTGAAGGGCGCGCACCGTCCGCGGATCGTGGCCGAGGCGGACGGTGCGGTCATGCCGATCCCGGTGGCCCGAGGCGAGGGGCCGTCACCATGAGGTGGGCCCGGCGGCGACCTGGGCGATGTCCTCCGCGGTGACGGTGCGCAACCTTTCCGCCAGGTCGGCCAGCGCGCGGGCGACCGCGAGCTCGTCGCCGATCTCGGGGACCGACTGGTCGACCGGGTTGCGACGCGCGTGACCGATCCCGGTCAGGTGGGTGTCGTCCTTGGTGGTCAGTAGCGCCCGGGCGGAGGTGTCATCGCCCTCTTCGGTGATGTAGATCTGCACGGTCCATTGCTTGGCTTCCATGGAAGGAACCTCCGATCGAACGGGTGTTCGCGGTGTCGTGCCCCCGAGTGCGCGGCGGGCCGATCGGACGCCGATCGCCCGGGATGACCGGGCGGTCGCGTGGATCATCCGACGGGTGTCGCGATCTCGGTGGTCATCGGGGTCCAGCGGTTCGCGAGCCGCTGGGCGAGAGCGGGCATGGTGGTGCACTCCAGTTCCGACAGTGGCAGCCGGTGCGGTTCGAACGGGCCGTGGCGGCGGAGATAGTCCATGATCTCGGCGGCCTGGGCCCGTGCGCCGTCGAAGGCCGGATCGTCGAACATGTCGCGCGGGCCGATCAGCTTCCCGTCGTGGATCTGGAATCCCAGCGCGACCACGCGCGGCGGGCCGTCGAACCGGGACGGGTGCGCCTGCCGGACCGGGACCGGCAGGAACGGCGCGTGGTGCGAGCCACGCATGCAACCGGCGACCGTGTACGGGAAGGCGAAGGGTTCCAGTGCCTCGCCGACCGCCGGCAACCCGGACTGGCAGCGGACGATCATCACCGGGTCGTCCTTGCCGACGTACTTGCCGGCGATCAGGGACAGCCGCTGGGTGCTGGTCGTGGCCGCGGTCTCACCCAGGGTCTTGGAACGGACGCCGTGGATCACGTAACGGGCCGGGGCGCCGATGTACATCAGCATGTCGTACAGGTCGGCCGGGCAGTCGAAGACGATGCGCTTCTCCTCGTACAGGTCGTAGACCTCGAAGCCGAAGCCGGCGTGCATCTTTCCGTCGATGACCAGGCCCGCGGTGTTGAACGGGTCGGCGAACATCTTGTACAGCGGCAGGTTCCACGCGCCCGGCTCGGTCTTGTCGGCCAGGAAGCACAGCACCGGCTCTGACGGGCGCTCCTCGAACTCCAGTTCCGCGTACCCGGGACCCATGCCCCGCAAATTGCCGGAGAAGGCGTCCGACAGCAGGTCCTGGCCGGCGCCGTACAGGCCGAGTCCCTTGGCGATGTGGGTGGTGGCCTGGAAGGTGTCCCAGGCGAAGGAGTGGATGAGCCCCGCGTCGGCGCCGTAGGTGTGGGTCATGATGAGCGAGATGTCGTCGCCGCAGCTGGCGACCTGGCCGTCGATGAGCAGTCCCGAGGCGGTCGCCCGGTCGATCTCGCGACGGGCCTCGGCCATCATGTTCGGGTGCACCGCGGAGTGGCCGACGAACCCCCCGGTGTCGGCCTTGATGACACTCAAAGTGATCATGATGATCCCCCCGTGGGTTGTCCTGCTTCCACGCTGGTCAGGGGCCTTGCGGATGGATAGGGCAGAAGGCCCCGGCCGGGCGGGACTTCCGTACCTGCTTGTGGGTGTGCTCGGGCGGCCCGCGACCGGTGATCTGCGTGCGGAGGATCCGCCGCGCTCCGCGGATCATGGGCGGACCCGCGTCACGTCGAGCGGGCCCGCCCGATCCGTCAGGACTCTTGCCGAGGCGTGGACTCGATCTGGATGTGCTTTTCCTGCTGTTTGGTGTCGGCGAGTTTGACGCTGACCTCCAGAACCCCCTTGTCGTAGGAGGCCTTGACGTCGTTCTCGTCCACGTCGCTGGGCAGCGTGATCGACCGGGTGAAGGAGCCGTAGCGGAACTCCGTCCGCTGCTGGTCCCTCTGCTCGTCACGCCGCTCGGCGTGGATGGTCAGGAGACCGTTGGACAGGGTGATGTCGACATCCTTGTCGGGGTCGATTCCCGGCAACTCGGCCCGCAGTACGTAGCGATCGTCCTTGACGTAGTCCTCGAACTTGATGGGCTGCGCCGCCGGCGACTGCAGGGCGGCGAGGGGCATGTCCAACCAGTTGAACAGTTCGGGGACGAGACCTCGCCGTTCGCGGATCATCGGCATGCTCATGGTGTCCTCCTTGTCTACCGAGGTCTTCCCATACCTCCATCACACCACCGGGCAGGACTCGGGATAACAGTCAGAGGTCCCTAAACACGTAGGTCTTTTGGCCGCCGCGCCCGACGCCGGAAAGCCGTCGACGCCCTTCGAACCGTGGCTCGGGCGCGATTCGAGGCGGCACCACCAGATCGCGGCGGTGGCCTGGGCCGAGGCCGCGCCGTCGGCGGCCGCGGCGCTGGGACGAGGGCTGTCGGCCGGAGGTCTTCTCGCGGAGCCGGGTGTGGTGCCCGAGGGGCCAGGACGGCCCTGACGGGAAACCTCGGATGGCACCACCGGCAGGCGGTCAGGGACGGGGCCAGGGGCGGCCGGTGAGACGTTCGATATCGGTGTTGAACCGTTGGAGGCAGGCGGCGAAGGTGGCGACCTCCTCGGGCGTCCAGTCGTCCAGCACCTTGTCCATGCTGCGGACGATCTCGTCGCGCTGGCACCGGAGGCGGCGCTCGCCTTCGGCGCTGATGCGGAACTTGCGGGCGATGCCCCCGTCGGGGTCGGGGATGCGTTCGACCAGCCCGGCGCGGAGCATGGCCGAGGTCTGCCGGTTGAGGGTGGAGGGGTCCAGGTCGAACGCCTCGCTGAGCTGCCCGATGGACATCGGGCCGACGAGCTGGATGCGACTGAGCAGGACGTAGGCGCTGCGGTCCAGGTGGTCGCCCTCACGTTCGGCGCGGGACAGGGTCAGGTGGTAGTACCGCCCGAGCAGCATGGTCTCGTACTCGATCGAGTGTGTGGGCTTCTCCAAGCCGATCCCTCTCCAGACTTCCTCGCGTCCTGTTCCGCCATACGAGCGCGCATCGGTGGTCGGTGTGTATCACCCCATTTTATGCATCAAGCACATTATGTGTATCGTACACATCGCCTTATTTGTCCAGACAAGGGAGATCCACGTGGACGACTCCACGTCCACCACCCGCCCCGGTGGGATCGTCGGTGTGCTGGCGGTGGCCGGTATCGTCGCCTCGCTCATGCAGACCCTGGTGGTGCCGCTGATCGGCGAGCTGCCACGCATATTGCACACCGACGCGGCCAACGCCTCCTGGGTGATCACCATCACCCTGCTGGTCGGGGCGGTGGCCGTCCCGGTGATCGGGCGGCTCGGCGACCTGTACGGCAAGCGCCGGATGATGCTGGCCTGCTCGGTGCCGATCATCGCGGGCTGCGTGACCTGCGCGCTGGCCGACTCGGTGACCCAGATGATCATCGGGCGAGGTCTGCAGGGCATGGGCATGGGCATGATCCCGCTGGGCATCAGCGCGCTGCGGGACCTGCTGCCGTCCGAGCGGGTAGGCCCCGCGATCGCGCTGATGAGCTCGTCCATGGGCATCGGCGGAGCGCTCGGGATGCCGGTCGCGGCGGCGGTCGCCGAGTACGCGAGCTGGCGGGTGCTGTTCTGGGGCGCGGCCGCGCTGAGCGTGCTGGTCGCCGGCCTGATCTGGCTGCTGGTGCCCGCCACGCCCGCCCGGACCACGGGACGCCTCGACGTCGTCGGCGCGCTCGGCCTGGGCATCGGCCTGGTCTGCCTGCTGCTGGGGGTTTCCAAGGGCGCGGACTGGGGCTGGGCGAGCGGAACCACCCTCGGGCTGTTCGCCGTCGCGCTGGTCGTCTTCGTGGTGTGGGGCTGGTGGGAGCTGCGAGCCGGTGACCCACTGGTCGATCTGCGCGTCACCGCCCGGCGCCCGGTACTGCTGACCAACGTGGCCTCGATCGTGGTCGGATTCGCGATGTACGCCCAGGCGCTGATCGTGATCCAGATCCTGCAGCTGCCCGAGGCCACCGGGTACGGTCTGGGCCAGTCGATGCTGGCCGCCGGCCTGTGGACGGCCCCGTCGGGCCTGATGATGATGGTGGTCTCGCCGCTGGGCGCGCGGCTGTCGGCCGCTCGCGGCCCCAAGGTCACCCTGGTCACCGGCAGCCTGGTCATGGCGCTCGGGTACGGCTCCTCGATGGCCCTGCTCGGGACGACGTGGGGCCTGTTGATCGTCACCTGCCTCTGCAGCATAGGCGTCGGACTGGCCTACGGCGCGATGCCCGCCCTGATCATGGGTGCGGTTCCCCGGTCGGAAACCGCCGCGGCCAACAGCTTCAACTCACTGATGCGCTCCATCGGCACCTCGGTGTCAGCCGCGGTGATCGGTGTCGTCCTCACCCAGATGACCATGCGGCTGGGCGGGCACACCCTGCCGTCCGAGAGCGGCTTCCGCACCGGGCTGCTGATCGGCTGCGGCGTCGCGCTCGTCGCCGCGGCGATCGCCTCCGCGATCCCGGCGCGCCGGGCCGACTCCCCGGCCGAGGACGCCGTCACCGCCGAACCGGCGACCGTGTCCTGACGCCTCCACCGAGGACTCCGCCGTTCCGCCCTCGAACGCGCGGAGCGCCTTGAGCACCCGGACAGGGGAGCCGCGCCGAGAAGCGGGTCTGTTGACATCGCCGCCGACGGTTTGAGCCGGTGCAGAACTTTGCGGAGGTGGACGGCGTCTCATCGAAGGAGTAGATGAGGCGAGGGGGCCAGCGATGATCGACGCTCTTCAACCGGGTGATCCGCAGCGGCTGGGGGAGTACTGGCTGGCCGGTCGGTTGGGGGCCGGGGGGCAGGGGGTGGTCTACGACGCCTACGACGAGGACGGGACCCGTGTCGCGATCAAGGTTCTGCACAGCTCCGGCGGTGCTTCGCAGTATCTGAAGGAGGTGCGGGCGGCCCAGCGGGTCGCGTCGTTCTGCACCGCGAAGATCCTCCAGGCGCGTCTGGAGGGTCCCAGGCCGTACATCGTCAGTGAGTTCGTCAACGGGCTGAGTCTGGGCCGGGTCGTTCAGGACGGTCGTCGCTTCCAGGGCGATGACCTGCATCGGCTGGCGATCGGGGTGGTGACCGCGCTGGTGGCCATCCACGAGGCCGGGATGATCCATCGTGATCTCAAGCCCGACAACATCCTGCTCGGCCCCGACGGCCCGCGACTGATCGACTTCGGGATCGCCCGGACCGTGGAGATGTCGCTGACCCCCATGGGGATGCCCGTCGGCACCCCTCCGTACATGGCGCCGGAGATCTTCGAGGGTAGGCGGGCCGGAGCGGCGGCCGATGTCTTCTCCTGGGGGGCGATCGTGTTGTTCGCCGTCACGGGCGAGCACGCCTTCCAGGCCGATTCCGTTCTCGGGGTGGCTCGTCGGGTGCTTACCGCCGATCCTGATCTCGGTATGTTGCCGGAGTCGCTGCGTACGCTGGTTGGTGCGGCGCTGGCCAAGGACCCGCTCGCCCGGCCGACGGCCCGCGCCATCCTGTCCGTCCTCATCGACGGCACACCGGACACCCCCGGCGACCTGATGGCGGCGGGTAGCGCGGAGGCCGGGCCACCGGCCCGGTGGGAGCCGATCGATCCGACCCTGGGCATGATCGCCGAGGATGCCTACACCTCCCTCACCCCCGAGGAACGCGACCGTGTTCCCGAGGTCTTCCTCCGCCTGGTGACGGTCGGCGACGACGGCGACCTGTTGCCCCGGCCGGTCCCGCACGCCGAACTCTTCGACGGGCTGACACCTCCGGAGGAGCGGGTGCTGCACAACATGCTCATGGCTTTCCGTGACCTGGTCACCCACGCCGATGAGCGGATCACCCTCGCCAGGCCCGCGGTGCTGAGGGCCTGGCCTCGGCTGCGCGGCTGGCTCGACACCGAGCGCGACGGCCTGCCCGTCCATCACCGGATCCGGCAGGCCGCGCAGGCGTGGGAGGCCCGCGGCCGGCGACCAGGAGACGTGCTCGGCGGCGGAGTTCTGGAAGAGGCCCTGCTCTGGGTCACCACAGGCCATCGGCATCTCGTACTGAACCGGCTGGAGACCGAGTTCCTCAACGCCGGCACCCGCGCCCAGACCCGCGACATCCGGCGCCGCCAGGCCCTCACCGTCTTCCTGGCCGCACTCCTCGCCGTAGCCCTGGTGGCGACGGCCCTGGCCGTACGGGCGCAGCGAGACGCCGACCACCGGCGCGACGTGGCCGTCTCCCACCGGCTCACCGCGCAGAGCGAACTCCTCGCCGGCGATCCCAGGCTGTCGGCACTGCTGGCGGTGGCGGCCTGGCGCGTCAGCCCGACCCCCGAGGCCCGCACCGGCATGCTCGCCGCCCTGAGCGACCCGGGACGCGCGATCCTGGCCGGCCACACCAACGTGGTCGCCTCGGTGCCCTTCAGTCCTGACGGACAGGCGCTGGTCACCGGTGGTCGTGACGGCGCGGTGCGCCTGCGGGATGTCGGCATCCCCGGTGATCTCCCCGCGGCGCTCTGCGCGATCGCCGCGGACTCCCTGACCCGCGAGGAATGGGCGCGGTACGTTCCCGAAGCGGACTACCGGACGCTCTGCCCGTGACACTCGCGCCCGTTCGTCCGGTGTGACGGGCGAAGATCATGGCTGTGCCGCCCGGCCCCCGGTCGTCTCCCGAGCTCTTCGGGCATCGAGATGAGCCCGTCGCCGCCCGGCGGCGGAGGAAGGCCGGAGCGCACGAAGCGGCTTGGCCGGCGAATCGTTCTTCCCGGGGAACGGAGGGTCGTCTTCGGCGCCCGGCCGGTCAGCGGAAGGCGGAGTGGCCGGTGACCGCCCGGCCGAGGGTGAGGGCGTGGATCTCCTCGGTGCCCTCGTAGGTGGCGACGCTCTCCAGGTTGACCAGGTGGCGCATCACCGGATACTCGAGGGTGATCCCGTTGGCCCCGTGCACGCCGCGCGCGACGGCGGCCACCCGCTGGGCGGCGCGCACGTTGGCGAGCTTGCCGAAACTGATGTGGGAGTGGTGGGCCCGCCCCTCGTCCTTGAGGCGGCCGATCCGCAGGGCCGTCAGGTTCGCCTGGTCGACGTCCACCAGCATGTCGGCGATCTTCCGCTGGGTGAGCTGGAAGGCGGCGATCGGCCGGCCGAACTGGGTGCGGGTCCGCGCGTAGCCGAGCGCCGCCTCGAAGCAGTCGCGGGCCGCTCCCGCGGCTCCCCACACGATGCCGAAGCGCGCCTCGGACAGGCACGACAGCGGGGCCTTGACGCCCTCGGCGAGAGGGAGCGCCGCCTCGTGCGGGAGCCGTACGCCGTCGAGGACGAGTTCGGAGGTGATTGAGGCGCGCAGCGAGATCTTCCCGTGCAGTGTGGTGGCGGAGAAACCCGCGGTGCCGCGGGGGACGAGGAAGCCGCGGATGCCGTCCTCGGCCCGCGCCCACACGACGGCGACGTCGGCGACCGACCCGTTGGTGATCCACATTTTGGTGCCGTCGAGAACCCAGTCCATCCCGTCCCTGCGGGCCCGGGTGCGCATCGAGCCCGGGTCGCTGCCCGAGTCGGGCTCGGTCAGGCCGAAGCAGCCGATGGCCTCACCGGCCGCCATGCGCGGCAGCCACTCCCGCTTCTGCTCCTCGGAGCCGAACCGGTGGATCGCCGTCATCGCCAGCGAGCCCTGGACGGACACCAGGCTGCGCAGTCCGCTGTCAACGGCCTCCAGCTCGCGGCAGGCCAGCCCGTAGCTCACCGCGTTGGTGCCCGCGCAACCGTAGCCCTCCAGGTGCATGCCCAGCACGCCCAGCGCGCCCAGGCCCCTGGCCACCGCGTGCGGGTCGGGGATGGTGCCCGCCTCGAACCAGCCGGCGACGTGCGGCCGGAGTTCGGCGCGGCAGTAGTCGCGCACGGCGTCGCGGATCGCTCGCTCCTCGTCGTTCAGGTCGCGGTCGACTTCCAGGAAATCATGCGGGTTCAACAGGGGGCCTCACTGACTGGACGGCTTGATGGATGACGCCCGCCTGCCGGAGGAGGGCGATGCGGTCGTCGGCGATGCCGAGTTCGGCCAGCAGTTCACGGGTGTGCTGGCCGAGAAGCGGCGGGGGAGCGATGTCGCGGTCGGCGGAGACGCTCTCCAGGGTGAATCCGGTGCGGATGAGCTCCAGCGGTCCGGCGGTCGGGTGCTGGAGCCGCAGGGTCACGTCGCCGGCCGTGCGGATCGCGTCCAGGACGCCCCGGATCCTGCCGGAGGGAACTCCGGCGGTGTCGAGCCGCGCGATCCATTCGTCCACCGTGCGGGTCGCGAAGACGGCGCCGAGTTCGTCGACCAGCGCGTCGCGTTCACGGACGCGGCCGTCGTTGGTGCGGAAACGGGCATCGCCCGTCAGGTCGTCGCGTCCGATCGCCGTGCACAGCGCGCGGAACAGCCGGTCGTTGCCCGCGGCGACCATGAGACGGCCGTCGGCCGCCTCGAACGCCTGGTAGGGCACCACCGTCGGGTGCGCGTTGCCGTAGGCGAGCGCCTCCTCACCCGAGACCAGCGCGCTCTGCGCCACGTTGACCAGACCGGACAGCGCCGATCCCAGGAGCGAGACCTCGACCAGCTCGCCCTGTCCCCGGGTCGCCTGGCGGTGCAGGGCGCCCAGGATCGCGACGGCCGCGTTGAGCCCGGCGAGCACGTCGGTGATCGCGACCCCGACCTTGCTCGGGGACTCGCCGGTGATGTGCATGTAGCCGCTCTCGGCCTGGATCGTCGCGTCGAACCCCGGCCGGTCGCCGCCGGGGAACCCGGTGATCGAGCAGTACACGACGCCCGGGTTCGCCTGCCGTACCGCCTCGTATCCGATGCCCAGGCGCTCGGCGACCCCGGGGCGGAAGTTCTCGATGACCACGTCCGCCTCGGCGCACAGCCGCTGGGCGACCTCGCGGCCGAAGGGGTGCTTGACGTCGAGCGCGAGGCTCCGCTTGCCGCGGTTCACCGCGAGATAGTAGGCGGCCTCGCCGCCCGCGTACGGTGGGCCCCAGGCCCGGGTGTCGTCGCCGTGCTCCGGATGCTCGACCTTGATCACATCCGCGCCGAGCTCGGCGAGGACCATGGTGGCGTACGGCCCCGCCAGGACCCGGGAGAAGTCGGCGATCCGGATCCCGTCGAGCGGACCCGTCATCGTCCCTCCCCCGGGAACCGGCGGCCGAGACCGGCTGGACTCACGACCCGAACCGCCGGGCCGCGTCCACCGCGTCGAGCCAGCGGCGGTACCCCTCCGGAGAGATCTCGCGGGGCTCGAAGACCCGGCCGCCACCTCTCACCTCGGAGATCTCGGCCGGGTCGCGCCACACCCCGCCCGCCAGGCCGGCCAGGAAGGCGGCGCCCAGGCCGGTGGCCTCGGTGGTGTCCGGCCGTACCACCGGCCGGCTCAGGAGATCGGCCTGGATCTGGCAGAGCAGGTCGTTGGACGCGGCCCCGCCGTCCACCGCCAGATGGGAGACGGGGATGCCCGCCGCACCGCTGACGGCCTCCACGACGTCGCGGATCTGGTAGGCGATGCCGTCGAGGACGGCACGGGCGAGATGGGCGCCGGTGGTGCCCCGGGTGATGCCCAGCAGGGCGCCTCTGGCCCGCGGATCCCAGTGCGGCGTGCCGATGCCGGTGAGCGCGGGGACGAAGATCAGCCCGTCGCTGTCGGGCACGGACGCGGCCAGCCGCTCGCTCTCGGCGGAGTCGCTGATCACACCCAGCCCGTCACGCAGCCACTGCACCGCGGCTCCGGTGACGAACACCGATCCCTCCACGGCGTACTGGACCGGCTCACCGGCGAGTTGCCAGGCGACGGTGGACAGCAGCCCCGCGCCGGCGGGGGCGAGTCGGTCACCGGTGTTGACCAGCAGGAAGCTGCCCGTGCCGTAGGTGCACTTCATCGCGCCGGGCGTGAACGCGGCGTGGCCGAACAGCGCGGCCTGCTGGTCTCCCGCAACTCCGCCGATCGGCAGGTCCAGCCCGAGAAAGTGGTCGGGCGCGGTGCGGCCGATGAGCGCGCTCGAAGGGACGATCTCCGGCAGTGCGGCCGGTGGCACCTCGAAGAGCTCGGTCAGCTCAGCGGACCAGCCGGCCCTGGCGAGGTCGAACAGCAGGGTCCGGGAGGCGTTGGACGGATCCGTGGCGTGCAGCCGGCCGCCGGTGAGCCGGGCCAGCAGGTAGGAGTCGACGGTGCCGACCGCGGTGCGCCCCTCTCGCACACCGGCCCAGACCTCCGGGAGGTTCCCGCGCAGCCAGGCCAGCTTGGTGGCGGAGAAGTAGGGGTCCAGCGGGAGCCCGGTGAGCTCGCGGATCCGCGGCTCGTGCTCCCTGAGCCGGTCGCACTCTCCGGCGGAGCGGCGATCCTGCCAGACGATCGCCCGGGTCGCCGGCCGCAGGGTCGCGCGGTCCCAGAGCACGACGGTCTCGCGCTGGTTGGTCAGCCCGACACAGGAGACCGGTACGGCCGCCGCGGCGAGCGCGTCCGAGCAGGCCCGCAGCGTGGCGGCCCAGATCTCGTCGGGGTCGTGCTCGACGAGGCCGGGCGCGGGAAAGTGCTGCGGGAACTCCTGGTGGCCGCGGCCCAGGACACGCCCGTCCTGCGCGACCACGAGTGAGGTGACACCGGTGGTCCCGGCGTCGATGGCCAGAACGCTCACGCGGCACCACTCCATCGGCCGGTGAGGTCGGCGAGCAGGGGGACGAGTTCGGCGTCGGCGGAGGTGTCCAGCGCCGAGTGGGTCACCTCGGCCGCGTGCGTGTAGTTCCCGGCCTGCTCGGCGGCCCAGCTCGCGGTACGGCCCAGCGCGCCGGCCAGCAGGCGGGCCACATGGGGTGCGGCGCTCACGCCTCCGTCGGCGGTCTCCAGCCCGGCCCGGCTGCGGCGGCGCAGGATGTCGTCCACGGTCATCGCGGCCTCGTGCCGTGCGGCGTACAGGACCTCGGCCGCCAGCAGTGAGGGGGTGCCCGGTACGGGTTCCAGCAGCTCCGGGTTCCGGCGGCCCAGGGTCAGCAGGGCCGGGTAGTCGGCGCCGTAACGGCGTGCCAGCCGTTCCACCGCCGTCACGGGAAGTCCGGCGGCCACGGCCGCGGAGTCGCGGCGGTTCCAGGCCTGGGCGTAACCGTTGGAACCGACCAGCCCGAGGTGCTCGGTCACCGACGGGCGGACCTTCGGCAGGCCGCGCACCACCGCGTCGACCGCGTCCTTGGCCATGATCCGGTAGGTGGTCAGCTTGCCGCCGACGACGACCACGACGCCGGGCGCGACCTCCTTGACCACGTGCTCGCGGCTGATGGCCGTGGTGGAGTTCCGGTCGGGCTGGTCCACCAGGGGACGCAGGCCGGCGTACACGCCGAGCACGTCGTCCCTGGTCAGCGGATCGCTCAGCCACTGGTTGGCCTGGTCCAGCAGGTAGCGGACGTCGGCGCCGGTGGGGAGCACCGGTCCGGGGCCGATCTCCCAGGGGGTGTCCGTGGTGCCGACGAGCACCACGTCCCCCGTCGGGATCAGGAACAGCACGGAGTGGGGCGTGCGGGCGATCAGCGCGCTGTCGAGCCTCAGCCGCTCGCGTGACACGACCAGATGCACACCCTTGGAGGCGCGGACCCCCACCTGCTGGTCGCCGAGCATCTGCTGGGTGAGCCCTGACCAGGGGCCGGTGGCCAGCACCACGCGGCGTGCGCGGACCGTGAACTCCGCACCGGTGAGCAGGTCCTCGCAGGTGGCGACCGTGTGGTCGGAGCGGGAGGCCAGAGCGCTGACCCGGACCCGGGTCAGCACGATGGCCCCCTCCCGCGCGGCCGTACGGGCGAGTGCGACGACCAGGCGGGCGTCGTCCACGTGGCCGTCGTCGTAGGCCAGCGCGCCGACGGCGGCGTCACGGCGCAACTGCGGCGCCTCGCGGAGCAGGGCGCGGTGGGTCAGGTGCCGGTGCCGGCGGAAGCCGTGCCGGTCGCCGATCCCGGCGAGCGCGTCGTAGAGGGTCAGCCCGGCGCCCACGTAGCCGCGCTCCCAGACCCGGTGGGTCAGCGGATAGAGAAAGGACATTCGCTGGACGAGGTGTGGCGCCAGGTCCTGCAGCAGGCCGCGCTCGTGCAGCGCCTCCCGGACCAGCCCGAACTCCATCTGCTCCAGGTAACGTACGCCGCCGTGGAGCAGGCGGCTGGAGTTGCTGGAGGTTCCCGAGGCAAGGTCGCCGCCCTCCAGCAGGGCCGTGGTCAGCCCGCGTGAGGCCGCGTCCAGTGCCGCGCCCGCGCCGGTCGCGCCGCCGCCGACCACCAGGACGTCCAGCAGGCCGCCGGTCAACTCGGTCAGGTCACAGTCACGGCGCAGCGGGTCGAGGCTGTCGCCCGCTCCGAAGGGCAGACCGGCCGCGAACGGTTCACGCTCTCGCTCAGAGATCATCATGTTCTGCTCCATTACCAGCGTCGCTGTACTTCCTCGGCCCAGCCGTACAGGTCGTCGATCCTGATCACGGTTCCGTCGTCGGCGACGACGGTGCCGCGGTAGTGACCGAAGGCCTGGTCCTCCCGGCTGCGCATGTAGCGGAGCCGGGTGACGTCGGAGGACCGGACGTACTCGGGGACGAACTCCAGGTCGACCCGCTCGCCGGTGATCTGCCAGGGGGCCATCCAGTCGGAGGTGTCGTAGCGCCAGACCAGCTCCTCGCTGATCTTGTGCAGCCTTCCGTCCAGGAAGATCCCGTTCTCCACGCTGCCGGTGCCGTCGGTCCACTTGCCGCCGATCTGCACGCCGATCTCGCGGCCGCCTGAGCGCCCGGACGCCGCGCCCCAGTTCCACAGCACGTTGCCGGGCCACCGGCCACGCCCGTGGTCCAGGGTGGCGAGGGTGTCCTCGGCGGTCAGCTTGATGCGGCGGCCGTTCACGACCAGCGTGCCCTCGGCGGGGCGTCCGAGGTCCTTGACGGTGTACTGGAAGCGGCGGGATGACCAGGGCACGACCACGCCCAGGCTGTCACGGCCCTCGACGCGGTGCACGAGCAGGTCGGCCTCGAACTCGGGGGACCTCACCCGTAGCCGGGTTCCCACGGTCGCCTCGTCCACGGCGATCTTGACCGGGCCCTTCGCGATCCTGACGCTGCCCTCGCCGCTCCGCTCGGAGAATCCGGTGCCCTGGCTCGGTACGAGCAGGCTCCGGCTGAACACGTCCTTCTTCGTGGCGCGGTCCAGGTACCAGACGGACTCACCGGCCAGATAGTCCAGGCTGGAGGCGCTGAAGGAGAAGATGTGCTCGGGACTGGTCAGGCACCAGTAGTCCCAGCGCATCGTACGGCCCCAGCCCCGGATGTTGGACCGGTGCAGCGGGGTACGGCTCCAGCCGACCGCGTCCGGGTTGAGGCGCCCGTCCGGACGGCAGAGGTCGACCCGCTTGGTGATCTCACGCTCGACGATCCGGCGGGAGGTCTCCTCGGTCATCGGCCCAGTCCCACGTTGACGTACTTGTACTCCACGAAATCCTCCACTCCGTGACGGCCGCCCTCGCGGCCGTATCCACTGCCCTTGACCCCGCCGAACGGCCCCTGCGGCGGGGCGAGCGGGGCTCCGTTGACCGAGACGATGCCGAACTGAAGTTCCTCGCAGACGCGCACGACCCGGCCCAGGTCCCGCGTCCACAGGTAGGCGGCCAGGCCGTACGGCGTGGTGTTGGCCCTGGCCACCACGTCGGCGTCCACCTCGGCGTCCACCTCGGCGTCCTCGTCGGCGTCCTCTGCGGCGCCGAAGGTCAGGATCGGGGCGACCGGGCCGAAGGTCTCCTGCCGGCACACCAGCATCTCGTCGGTGACGCCGGTCAGGACGGTGGGCGGATGCAGCCTTCCGGTTCCCTCCCGGCGGGTCGTCGCGAGCCGGGCGCCGTGCGTGAGGGCGTCCTCGACATGCCGCCTGACCTTGGCGAGCGCCCGGTCGTCGATCAGCGGGCCCATCGTGACGCCCGGGTCCATGCCGTTGCCCACGGTGATCGCCTCGGCCAGCCTGACGAGCTCGTCGGTGAACTCCGCGGCGACGGACTCGTGGACGTAGATCCGGTTCGGGGAGGTGCAGGCCTGGCCGGCGTTCATGAACTTGGCCCGGGCCACGCCCGCGGCGGCGGCGGTCACGTCGGCGTCGGGGAAGACGAGCACCGGGGCATGGCCGCCCAGCTCGACGCTGAGCCGTTTGACGTCGTCGGCGCTCTGCCGGATCAGCTGCCTGCCGACGGCCGTCGAGCCGGTGAACGACACCTTCCTGACCCGCGAGTCGGCCATGACCGCCTCGGCGAACTCCTGCGGCCGGGACGTGGTGACCAGGTTGAAGACCCCCGGTGGGAAACCGGCCTCGGTCAGGCACTCGGCGACCGCGATCGCCGACAGCGGGGTGAGCTCGGAGGGCTTGAGGACCACGGTGCACCCCGCGGCCAGCGCCGGGCCCAGCTTGCGGGTGATCATCGAGACCGGGAAGTTCCAGGGGGTGATCGCCGCGACGACGCCCACCGGTTCCGGCAGCAGCCAGATGCGGGTGTCGATGCTGGTGGAGGGGATGGTCTCGCCGTACACGCGGCGGGTCTCCTCGGCGGACCACAGGAGGTGGTCGGCTCCCGCGACCACCTCGCCGGTCGCCTCCGCCAGCGGTTTGCCCTGCTCGGCGGTCATCACCGCGCCGATCGCCTCGGCCCGGACGGTCAGCAGCCCGGCGGCCCGGCGCATGATCGCGGCGCGTTGGTGCGCGGGCATGGCGCGCCAGCCGGGGAGCGCGGAGGCCGCCGCGTCGACGGCTTCGGTGGTCAGCTTCCCGTCACAGTCGGCCACTTCGGCGACGGTCTCGCCGGTCGCCGGATCGGTGACCGCGAAGCGTTCCGCCGCGTCACGCCAGCGCCCTCCGACGAGGGCCTGTCCCGTCTTCATCTCTCCTCCTCCATCACTTCGATCAGCGCGGCCAGCGCGGCCATCTCGTGGGCGTACTGCAGCTCGCTCGCGCGGCCGATGTCCCCCTCGACGAGCGCGTCCCTTATCGCCACGTGCTCGGCGTGGGATTTCGGCAGCCGCCAGGGGACCAGCCGGAAGCCGCGCTGGGCGGTCTCCGTCTTCGACCACAGGCCCACCAGCATCCGGTGCACCAGGCGGGACTTCTCGGTGTCGCAGATCAGCGAGTGGAACCGGCGGTTCAGGCCGGCGAAGGCGGCGACGTCACCGCTGTCGATGGCGACGACCGAGGCCTCCAGGACGGTGTCCACCTCCAGCAACCTCGCACCGCTGAGCGGAGCGGGGTGGAGCTGAAGGGCCAGGGAGGTGAGCGCGGCGCGGATGCCGTACAGCTCCCGCACGTTGTCCACGGTGAACTCGGCGACCACCGCGCCGATGTGCGGGCGCTCGACGAGCCACTCCTCGGACACGAGCTGCTTGATGGCCTCACGTACCGGCGTGTCGCTGACGCCGACGGCCTCGGCCACCACCCTGGTGATGATCTTCGTGCCGGGCTGGGCCTGGCCCGACATGATCATTTGCTTGATGTGGTCGGCCGCGAGATCCGCCTTGGTACGGAACGGCTTCGGCCGGCCTGACGGGGGGAACACCTCTGTCATCGCTGTTGGACACCCCTCAAACCCGTTGGACGGTCAGCGGCTCGATCGCCGCGTGGTCCAGCTCTACACCGAGACCGGGGCGGTCCGGAACGGTTACAACCCCGTTGGAATCGGGCAGCAGCGGCTCGGTGAGCATGACGTGGAAAACCTCCGGAACGATCACCGGAGGATCGTAGGGGTATTCCAGCCAGTCGCAGTTGGGCAGTGAGGCGCAGAGCTGCAGGTTGCCCGCCACCCCGAGTCCGGTGGCCCAGGCGTGCGGGACGACCCGGCGGTGCCTGGCCGCGGCCATCGCGCCGAAGTCGCGCAGGGCCGCGATGTCCTCGCTCTCGTTGGCATCCGGCTGGTAGATGGTGAAGCAGTCGTCCTCCAGCAGCCGGACGAGCTGGCCGATGCCCCGGTTGTGCTCGCCGCCTGCGATCGGGATCGGCGAGGCCGCGGTGAGCTCGCACAGCGCGCGGTAGTCGTGGCGGGGGAGCGGCTCCTCCAGCCAGGCGACGCCGAGATCGGCCAGTTCCCTGGCGGTGGTCAGGGCCCGGTCGAAGTCCCACATCATGCGGCTGCCGTCGGGCCGGTAGCGCCAGCGCGCCGCCGCCTGGTTGGCGTCCACCATGATGGCGATCTCCGGGCCCACCGCCTCGCGGACCGCGGCCACCTGGGCGATGTCCTCGGCGATCGTGTCGGCGTGGACGCGCAGTTTCACGCCGGTGAAGCCCTCCGACACCACGCGCAGCGCGTCCTCGGCCCGCTGCCCGGGGTCGCGGACCTCGCCGAAGCTGGCGTAGGCGCGGACCTGGCCGGCATGCCCGCCCCAGAGCTGGTACAGCGGGCGCCCGCAGGCCTTGCCGACGGCGTCCCAGACGGCCACGCTCACCACCCACGGGCGCGGGAAGACGTACTCGGCCACGTAGCGCAGGTGGTTGGCGATGTGGCCGGTGGCGAACAGATCCATCCCGACCAGCCGGGGGCGGATCCATCCCCTGATGGTCTCCAGCAGCAACGGGCCGGTGGCGTGGCCCATGTCGCCGCCCGCCACGCCGACCACGCCCTCGTCGGTCTCGACCTCGACGATCACGGCGGACATGCTGCGGTGGGCGCCCTCGGGGGCCCACGACGGGGCGAAGGGGCGTGGATAGGGCAGTTCGATGAGGCGTGCCCGGACGTCTCTGATCCTCATTGCCGCCTCATCCCTTGGTCGCGCCATCGGCGAGACCCTTGATCAGATACTTCTGCACGGCCAGCGCGAAGATCACCACAGGCAGTACGGTGAGCGTGCCCACGGCGGCCAGCGGGCCCCAGAGTCCGCCCTTCTCGGTGTCGGCCGCGATCCCGGCGATGGCCACCGGGATGGTGACGGCCTTGTCGTTGGTGAGGATCAGGGCGAACAGCAACTCCTCCCAGGCCAGGATGATGCAGAAGATCAACGTGGAGACCATGCCGGTCAGGCTGCACGGCACGATGATCCGGAAGAACGCCCCGATCCGGGAGCAGCCGTCGATCATCGCGGCCTCCTCCAGCTCCTTGGGCAGGCTCTTGAAGAACGCGCGCATCAGCCAGACGACGTACGGAACCAGGAAGGTCACGTAGGCGAGGATCACGGTGATGTACTGGTCGGTCAGCCCCAGCTTGCGGGCCACCAGGAACATCGGCACGACCAGTGCGATCGGCGGTACCGCGCGCGAGGCCAGGATGAGGCCGCCCATGACACCCGCGCCGCGCATCCTCATCCTGGACAGCGCGTAGCCGGCCATCGAGCCGGCGACCATCGAGATGATCGCCGCCCCCATCGCCACGATGATCGTGTTGATCATGCGGGGCAGGATGCGGGCCTGATGGAAGTAGCTGACGTAGTTGTCGAAGGTGATCTCGCTGATCCACTTCGGCGGGATGGTGAAGATGTCCTTGGGCAGCTTGAACGAGATGCTGATCATGAAGATCACCGGGTACAGGAAGGCCAGCGTGACCAGGATCGCGGCCGTGATCGTCGCGATCCGTCCCAGGCGGGCCCGGCCGGCCTTCCGGTTTCCGGGGGCCGGGGCGGCGGTGCTCACCATCGGTTCTCCAGACGACGGCTGATGCTGAACAGGAAGTAGGTGAGAACGACGGTGATGATCAGCACTATCGTCGCCATCGAGGAGGCCGAGCCGAACTCCAGGCTGCGGAAGCCCTTCTCGTAGATGTAGAGGTTCACCACGTTGGTGGCGTTACCCGGGCCGCCCCTGGTCGCGGCGAGCGCGATGTCGAACATCTTCACCGCACCGAGCCACCGGACCACGAAGGCCGCGGCCATCACCGGCACCAGCAGCGGCAGAGTGATACGCCACAACGTCTGCCAGCGGCCGGCGCCGTCGGACTTGGCCGCCTCGTACACGTCACCCGGCAGGGCCATGATCCCGGCCGCGGCGATGAGGACCACGAACGGCGTCCACCGCCAGGTGTCGATCAGGATCACGCTGACCATGGCGAGGGTCGGGTCGCCGATCCACTCCACCGGGCCGATGCCGACCAGGCCGAGCGTGTAGTTGACCACGCCCCAGAGCGGGTCGAGCAGCATCCGCCAGACACCGCCGGCCACGACCGGGGCGACCACCATGGGGATGAGGAACAGCGCGCGCAGCACGCCGCGGCCCCGCCACTCCACGTTGAGCAGGAAGGCGATGGCGAACCCGAGGATCATCTGCAGCGGCAGCGCGACCACCAGGTAGATGCCGGTGACCTTGAGCGACTCCAGGAAACCCGGGTCCCTCAGCACCATCTCGTAGTTCTTCCAGCCCACCCAGCCGACGGGTTCGAAGAGCGCCAGGTCGAAGTCGGAGAAGCTCACCCAGAGCGTGTAGAAGATCGGATAGAGCAGCATGCCCGCCAGCAGGACGAGCGCCGGGGTCATGAACAACCACGCGGTACCCGGCTCGCCGAGCCGGAACCGCCGGGCGGCCCTGGGGCCGGACCCCCGGGCAGGGGCCTTGCCGGCCCCTGCCCGGTGCGTGCGAGTGGAGACACTCACTGCGGGTAACCCTTGGACTTCAGCAGCTCGGTGATCTCCTTCGCCGCCTCGTCGACGGCCTGCTCGGCGGTCGCCTGACCGGACATCGCCCGGCTCGTCTGCAGGGCGAGGATCTGCTGGACCGCGTCGGCCTCGGGGAGCCGCGGCCGCCACATCTTGTTCTTCTCCACCGCGGCGTAACCGGCCTTCAGCGCCTCGTAGACCGGGGCGGCCCACTCGGCCGCCGGAGTGCCGTTCAGCGTGGAGTTGCGCGCCGGGAACGTTCCGAACGCGCTGCCGGTGAACTGCTCGCCCTCCTTGGAGGTGACCCACTGCAGCCAGGTCCACGCGGCGGCCGGGTGCCGCGTCTTCTTGGCGATGCCCGCCGACCAGATACCGCGGTGCGCGCCCGGACCGGCCGAACCCGCCGGGAGGGTGGTGAGGCCGACGTCCTCCGGCTTCAGCGTGGTGGACGCCTCGTCCACGGCCGTGCCCTTGTAGACGCTGCCCCACATGAACATGGTGGCGGTCCGGCCCTGGCGGAAGGCCTCGAGCGGCTCGTTGAACTGGTAGGTGCTCGCTCCCGGCGGGGCGTACTTCAGCAGGTCGACGTGCGTCTGCAGGGCCTTCACCCCGGCCTCGTTGCCGAACGCGACCTTGAGGTCGTCGTCCAGCAGCGCCACCCCGTTGGAGTTCAGGACGGTCTGCCAGATGGTCGGGGTGAGCGGGTCCTTGGTGAAGTAGGTGCCGGTCGCCCAGGCGTCGACCTTGCCGTCGCCGTCGGTGTCCTGGACCAGCTTCTTGGCGTCGGCGAAGTACTGTTCCCACGTCGTCTCCGCCGTGGGTTCCTGGACTCCGGCCTTCTTGTACAGCTTCTTGTTGTAGAACATCAGCAGCAGGTTGGAGCGGACCGGGACGGTGTACTGCTTGCCGTCCCACTGACCCGCGGCGAGCGGGGTGGGGTTGAAGTCGTCCCAGTCGTAGCCCGCGTCGGTCCACTTGCTCACGTCGGCCTTGAGGTCCATCAGGCCGCCGGTCTTGGCCAGCTGGGGGATCCACGAGTCGTCGCCGAGCACCACGTCGTAGGTCGGGGTGGGCCCGGTCAGCTCCAGCATGGTCTTGGGGAGCTGGTCGTTGTACGGCACGCCGTCCACGGAGACCTTGATATTGGGGTACTTCTTGTTGAACTCGGGGACCAGCTGGTCCTGCCACTGCTTGGCGAAGGCGTCGTTGGCGATGACCCTGATGGACACGGGGTTCTCCGCCGTGCCGAGTCCGCCGCCGTCGGCGGAGACCTCGGACGCCGTCGAGCCGCACGCTGTGATGGTCAGGCCGAGCGCGGCTGCTGCTGCGGTCAACCGGAGGGAACGGCGCATGGCCGGTCCTCCTCTCGGGGGTTGTACAGGATGGGGAAAGGGGTGTTGCGGAGGAGGTCAGAGGGCGGGGTCGATCGCGAGCTTGACGATGTCCCGGCCGTCGAGGGGGGAGCCGTCGCCGAGGGCGGCGAGGGCCTCGCCCACCCGTCCCAGCGGCACCCGGTGGCTGACCACACGGTCGTACGGCCGGCCGCCGCGTTCCAGGATGAGCAGCGCCTGGTGGTAGTGGCGCAGCATGTCGGGGCCCGCGCCGTAGACACCGGCGATGGTGATGTCCCGTTTCAGCAGGTCGCTGAAGGGATTGAAGGGGACCGTCCCCCGATCGGTGAAGTTGCCCAGTTCGGCGAGCACGCCACCGTCGGCCACCAGGCCGATGGCCTCCATGAAGGCGGCCGGCGAGCCGCTGGCGCCTATCACGCAGTCGGCTCCCGGCGCGCCGAGCGCGTCGAACACCGCACTGCGGCGCTCGGCCACGCCGGTCAGTTCCTGGATGCTCACCGTCGCGTCCGCCCCGAGTGCCGCCGCCAGTTCCAGCCGCGCGTCCGGAGCACCCACCGCGACGACCCGGTGCGCTCCCGCCGCGCGGGCCGCGACCACGGCCATCAGCCCGATCGCACCCACTCCCTGGACGACCACGGTGGAGCCGACGCCGACCGAGCCCCGGGTGATCCCGTGCAGCGCCACCGACATCGGCTCCTGCAGGACCGCCACCTCGGCGGGCAGGGTCGTCCGGTAGAACACCGTGCCCGCGTTGGCGGCGTGCAGGTAGTCGGCGAATCCGCCCGTCAGGTGCGGTGGGGTCGTCACCGGTGAGGTGAACCCGTAGGACGGACGCCGGTCAGGACAGTCGGCGGGACGGTGCCGCACCTGGCACTGGTAGCAGCGCCCGCAGCTCAGCGCGGGGAAGACGCCGACACGGTCGCCCACGGCCACGGGCTGCCCGCCGTGATCGGCGTTCACCCCCTCACCGAGGGCGGCCAGGGTGCCGACGATCTCGTGCCCCAGCAGGGCCGGAAAGGTGATCCGGTCAAGGCGCCCCCGGTAGATGTGCGCGTCGGTGCCGCAGACGCCGCACAGTTCCAGCTTGACGGCGAACTCACCCGGACCGGGGTCGGGGACGGGGTAGGACCGGACCTCCACCGGCCCTGCGGCGTCCATGACGACTGCTGCTCGCGCCGCTGTCCTCATCCATCCCCTCCATATTCTGGATTCTATAGAATATGGAGGGAACCATAGGAGGCTCCCGCAAGAGAGGTCAATAGCCGGATTGCATCTGTTACCAGGACGTTTCATACTTTGGTCGCCCAGGTGTCCGGTTTGCCGCTGGCCCGCCCCCGGTACGGCACCCCTCGCCACCCGCGCCGGAGTGGACCGCCGGTGACCGGCGTGACGTAGGTGTCAGCGGAAGATCCCCGTGTGGCCGAGTGAGTAGCGTCCGGGCTGGGGGTAGATGGACAGGCCGTGCGGGCCGGCGCCGACATCGATCTTGCGGATGAGGCCGCCGTTCTCGGTGTCGAACACGTAGACCACCCCGTCATAGCGTCCGGACAGCCACAGACGGCGGCCGTCGGCCGACACGCCGCCCATGTCCGGTGAGCCGCCGCCGGGAATGTGCCAGGTGTCGATCGGGAGGTGAAGGGCGAAGGAGACGACCGAGACCGACCCGGCGCCCCGGTTGGAGACGTACAGCACCTTCGAGTCCCGGCTGACGTAGAGGCCGTGGGCGCCCGCGCCGGTTTTGATGAAACCCGTGATCCGGAAATCTGCGGCGTCGACGAGCCACACGCCGTCCTTGGCCATGTCGGCGACATAGAAGACGGTGCCGTCCGGGGAGAGTTTCACGTCCTGCGGCATGTTGGGGTACGGCATGTGGCCGTGTCGCATGGCGTCGTGCGCCATGTCGTGTTCCATCTGGTACGACGCGTTGTCGCCCCGCGGGGTCGCGCGGCGGATGCCCCTGCGTCGGGTGGTGCCGTCCGCCAGGTCGATGACGGCGCGGACCCTGCGGGCGGCCGTGTCGATGACCACCAGCTGGCCGGAGAACTCGCAGCTGCCGAGGAGGAGGCCGCCGTCGGCGGTGAAGTCCGCGTGGTTGATCCCCCGGCAGGGCATGTGCAGCGAGTGCCGGAGCCGCATGGTGCGCGGGTTGAGGAAGTCGAGCCGGTTCTCCCGCTCGGCCATCACCAGGGCGGTGCGGCCGTCCGGGGTGAAGTACAGGTTGTAGGGGTCGTCGACGAGCACCGGCTTGCCCGCCTTACCGGTCATGGGGTCGATCGGTGTCAGGGAGTTGCCGTCGTTGTTGTTGACCCAGAGTGTCTTCAGATCCCACGAGGGGACGACGTGCTGCGGTCGCCGGCCCACCGGGAAGGTGCGGAGCACCCGGTAGGTACGCGGGTCGATCACGCTGACGGTGTCGCTCTCGCTGTTGGGCACGTAGACCCGCTCGGGAAACCTCGCCACGACCGGGCTGAGCATACCGGGCCGGTCATGGGCGTAGATGTCCACCGGCGCGGCCGATCGGGTGGCCGAGGCGCTCGCCGCACTGCCCGGCGAGGTGGCGGAGGGCGTCCCGCCGGCGGCCCCGGCGTGGTGAGGCGGGCCCGGCGCCGGCGCCGGGCGCCCGCCCGCGCAGGCGGACAGGACGCACGACACCAACCCGATCAGGGGAATGGTCACACCGGGCCTTCGCCGCTCACTTCTCAGCCGCCGCATGACCCGCCCCTTCGATCCGACGCCGACTCTTCGTCGACTATGGAAACGTTAGGAGCGGGTAGGTCGGCAGACGTTCAACCCGTGGTTAGCGTGGTGTTCGCTTTTTTCCCGCGCCCTGTCCCGGTGGCGACGGGCCTTTCTCGAGTCCACAGAGCATGAGATCACCGTCTGTGGCACGTTCAGCACCGTGCCGAGGTCTCCCCGGCGCCTTTCGGACAGGAATCCCGGATTTCCGGACCTCTGCGACGGCCTTGCTTGGTACCCGGCCGGTAGGGCGGCACGGTGGAGGCATGACTCAGACAGCAACCGTCACCCGCCGCTGGCGCAGGTTCGCCTGGCACTACGTGGAGATGGTCATCGCGATGTTCGCCGGCATGTTCGCCCTGGGCATGCTCCTGTCCGCCGTCGGGCTCGGCTTCTCCCACGAGCGGCAGCCCGAGCTCGCCTACCTGTTGATGGCGTTCGACATGTCCGTCGGCATGGCGATCTGGATGCGCTACCGGGGCCACGGCTGGGCGGCCACCCTGGAGATGTGCGCCGCCATGTTCGTCCCCGTCGTGCCGCTCTTCCCGCTGCTCTGGCTGGGTCTCGTCGACGGCGGGGCCGTGATGACGCTCGCCCACGTGGCGATGTTCCCGCTGATGCTGGCCGCGATGCTCTGGCGCCGCGACGAGTACGCCGGTTGCGCGGCCTGACGGCCGAGCCTCCGCGGGCATCGGGCCGTGACCCGTACTCGTTGGCGCACGGTGGCGGCCAACGCGTACGGGTCACCGTCGGAAATACTGTCGGAAGTACCGCCGGAAGTACCGTCAGGAGTGGTCTTCCGCGGCCGTCCGGGTCCCGCGGGGCGGCTCGGCGCCGGCGCCGGGACCGGCCGGGGTGAGCGGCCCGTCGTCCTCGCGCAGCACGTCGTCGGCCATCTGGTCGTACTCGGCCACCCGGCTCCTGCCTGCCTCGCCGAGCTGCTCCACCACCGCGGCGACCAGCGTTTCGAGCAGCGCGACCGCCGGGGTCAGCGAGTCGAACGGTGAGGGCGAGCGGACCTGGGCGGGCAGCACGACGTCCGCCACCGTGGCGGCGGGCGACAGCCACGGGTCGGTCAGCAGCACGATCTTCACGTTGCGCGCCGCGGCGGCGCGGGCGAAGGCGATCGTCTCGCGCTGGTAGCGCCGGTAGTCGAAGAGCACCAGCACGTCGCGGCGGCCCATGTCGAGCAGGTGGGCGGCGTGGTCGGCGGTGGACCCGGCGATGTACGTCGCATTGGGACGCAACTGGTGCAGGTGGGCGATGAGGTACTGGGCCAGGATGGTGCTGAACCGGCCACCGGCCGCCGAGATGCGGCGGCCGGGGTCGGCCAGCAGTTCCGCGGCCTTGACCAGCTCCCCCTCGGGAAGCTGGTCGAAGGTCATGGCGGTGGCGTCCAGCAGCACCCGGCGGGACCGGCTCAGCACCCTGCCGGTGTCCTCCTCGGCACTGCCGTACTGGGCCAGAGGAGAGGAGTAGCGCTGCTGGGTCTCGCGTTTGAGCGCCTGCTGCAACTCCGGGTAGCCCTCGAAGCCCAGCCGGTAGGCCAGCCGCAGCACGGTGGCCGGGCTGGTCTGGGCCTGGCTCGCGACGGTGGCCAGCGGCTCCAGACCGGCGGTCGGGTAGCCCGCGAGCAGGGTGCGGGCGACCCGCTGCTCCGCACGGGGCAGCTTGGGCAGCACGTCGCGGAGCTGGGCCGCGACGGTGCGCGGCTCAGGGGTGCCGAGCATGTTGCCTCCTCATGGGCGGCCGCCGGATCGTGCGGCGCGTCGCAAGGAAGGGATCATGCCACGAACCGTACGAAAAGAGAACGTCGTGCTCGGATCGAGCGCCGCTCACCCGCCGCTCGCGCCCCATCGCCCACCGCCCGCCGGTGGTTCCCAGCCTCGCGGCCGTCCGGCGCTCACCGCTCGCCCGCGAGCCCGCACCAGTCGATCGCGGTCAGCGCGTAGGTCTTCGCCGACTGCACCAGCTGGGCGATCTCCACGTACTCGTTCTCCGCGTGCGCGGTGTAGCCGACGCCCGGGCCGTACACCAGGCCGCCGATGCCCTTGCGGTCCATCCAGGTCAGGTCGCACACGCCCATGAAACCGGTCGTCAGCGGCGGCTGCCCGCCGGTCGCCGTGGTGTGCGCGCCGACCAGCGTCGTGCTCAGCGGAGCGTCGTCGGGCAGCGAGTAGGGCGGCCAGAGCAGCTTCCACTCGAACACCGGCGGGTGCTCGCGCAGCCACGGGTCGGTGCGGCAGGCGTCCATGACCCGGGACTCGATCTCGGCCATGACCTCCTCGTTGGACCGGTCGGGGTGGTGGTAGACGCAGTACTCCACGACCAGCTCGTCGGCGAGGAAGAAGGGCACCAGGATGCCCGAGGGGTTGGCCCGCAGCACGCCGGGCAGCAGGTTGAAGTAGCCGGGCGGGAAGAGCGGGTGCCGGTTGTGCCGGGCCCAGTCGTCCTCCAACGCGCGCAGCGCCTGGTAGACCACCCAGAACTTGTCGACGGTGTTGACGCCGAGCGCGTCGCCCTCCAGTGTCGGGTGCACGGTCATGCCCCGCAGCCCGGAGTGCGCGGTCTTGCCCTCCAGGGAGACGCTGAACCAGAGCAGGCCCGGCGTCACCGGCACCGACGCCGGCAGGGTGCCGGCCTGCCCGGACGGCTCGCAGACGATGGCCGCGTCCGCGCCGAACCCGGCCTCCAGCACCGCGGTGGTGCCGGCCTCGTGGTCGCCGACCTCCTCGCCGACGACGCCCTGCAGGACCAGGTCACCGGCCAGGCGCACGCCGGCCCCGCGCAGCGCGAGGGCCGCGTAGGCCGCGGCGACCAGGCCGCCCTTCATGTCCGTCGCGCCGCGCCCGATCACCGCGTCGTCGGTGACCTGGGCACGGAACGGGTCGCCGCGCCACCGGTCGAGGCGACCCGGCGGTACGACGTCGACGTGCCCGTTGAGCAGCAGCGACCGGCCGCCGCCCGCGCCGGACACGACGCCGCAGGCGTTGTCGCGGCCCCGCTCCACGGTGACCTTGGTGACCTCGGCCCCGGCCTCGGCGTACAGGTCGCCGAGCAGCGCGCTGACGTCGCCCTCCGCCCCGACGATCTTGTCGTACTCCTGGCCGGGGTAGCGCGGGTTCACGCTGGGGATGGCGATCGCGTCGGCCAGGCTGGAGACCATCCGCTCGGCGAGCAGGTCGACCTGCTCCAGTACCCGGCGGGTCACGTCGTGTTCGGCGGTCATACGGTCTCCTTCGAGGTGGTGGGAAGTGGCTCCGGAGCGGGGTTGCGGGGCCGCCGGAGCGAGGTGAGGACGGAGTTCGTGATGCCGGCCAGGCCCTTGGGGGCGATCCAGAGCACCACGAGGATCAGCATGGCGATCACCATGTCGCGCCAGGCCCCGGCGTCCTGCAGCACGTCGGAGACCAGGGTGACGACCACGGCGCCGACGATCGGCCCGTAGACGCTGCCGCTGCCGCCCAGGAAGATCATGCTGAGCAGCAGGGTCAGGTAGCCGAAGCCGAAGACGTCGGTGCTGACCACGCCGTTGAGGAAGGCGTTGAAGCTGCCGGCCACCCCGGCCACGGCCGCGCCGATCATGAAGACGATCAGGTGCTGGCGCACCCTGGAGACGCCCCGGCTGGTGGCCAGCGCCTCGTTGTCGCGCAGGGCCAGCAGCGACATGCCCAGGGTCGAGCGGGTCAGCACCCGCACCAGCACGGTGACCGCGAACAGCAGCGCGGCGCCGAGGAAGTAGTAGCCGATCCGGCCGTCGGCCCGCAGGTTGACGTCGCCCAGGCTGAGGCGGGGGATGCCGACGATGCCGTTGGATCCGCCGGTCAGGCCCGCCTGCCCGAGCACCAGGTAGATGCAGAGCTGGGAGAAGACGTACGTGGCCAGGCCCACGTAAATGCCGCGCAGCCGCAGTACCGGCAGGAACGCCACCAGCGAGGCCAGCAGGGCCGACAACCCCGAGATCGGCAGGGCCAGCCACGGGTCGATGCCGGTGCGGGTGGCCAGGATGCCCGTGGTGTAGGCGCCGATGCCGAAGAACCCGATCTGGGCGAAGTTGAAGATGCCGGCGAAACCGAGGGTGAGGTTCCAGCTCATGGCGAGCACGCCGTACATCGTGAAGAGGATCAGCAGCAGCCGGGCGTGCGGGTCGGTGAAGACCAGTGGCAGGACCACCAGGACCGTCGCGTAGACCGGCCAGCCGACCCAGGAGCGCAGGTTGGTCATGACGTTCACGCGCTCCTCACCTTGGTCCGCAGCAGTCCCTCGGGTTTGACCAGCATGATCACGATCATTGCGAGGAAGACCAGGACCGGGCTCCAGGAGAGCCCGAAGTAGTAGGTGGTGACGGCCTCGAGCAGGCCGATGGCGTACGCGCCGGCGATGGTGCCCGTCAGGCTGCCGGCTCCGCCGAAGGCGAGCACCACGAAGGCCCGCAGCAGCGGGTCGCCGCCCATGCCCGGGGAGATGAACTGCATGCTGCCGAGCAGCGCCCCGGCCACGGTGGCCAGGCCGATCGCGACCACGACCACGAAGACGTAGACCCGGCGCGGTGCGATGCCGAGCAGCTGGGCGTGCTCGCGGTTCTGTTCCAGCGCCCGTACGGTCAGCCCGATGCCGGTGCGTTTGAGGACCAGGGCCAGCAGGCCCACCAGCAGCGGGGCCAGCAGGATCGTGACGAGCTGGCTGCCCTGGGCGACCGCCCCGGCGACCTCGACGCGCGCGCCACCGAACGGCGGGAGCTGCTTGATCTCCGGCCCCCAGATCAGCTGGGCGCCGCTCTGCAGCAGCATGGTGGCCGCCAGCGTGGCGACCATCACCAGCATGTCGCCTCCTGGACGCCGGATGAACGGGCTGACCAGCAGGAACTCGTAGGCCAATCCGATCAGCGCCATCGCCGCCACGGCGCCGAGCAGCGCGACCGCCACCGGCAGCCCGCCGGCGTCCAGCAGCGTCCAGGTCAGGTAGGCGCCGAACATCATCAGCGCGCCGTGCCCGAAGTTGAAGACCCGCAGCGTGGACCAGATCAGCGTCAGTCCCGCCGCCATGAGCATGTAGAGGCCGCCGAGGACGAGCGTGCTCGTCACGATGACACTAATGCCGTCCATCGGCGGTCCCTCCCAGGAAGAGCGACATCATCTCGTCGCGGCTGCGGCTGCCGTCCGACGCGCCGCTGTCCACCACGTCGCCGTGCAGGATGACGTGGTAGCGGTCGGTCAGGTCGAGCACCAGGTCCATGTCGCCGTCGATCAGGATGACCGACGAGACCTCGGCGCGGACCCGCACGATGCACTCGCTCAGCTCGTGCTTGACCTTCGGTGACAGGCCCAGCGTGGGCTCGTCGAGGATCAGCAGAGTGGGCCGGGCCATCAGGCCCATGCCGAGGCTGGCCATCTGGCGTTCCCCGCCGCTGAGCGTGCCGGTGAGCTGCCGGCGCCGCTCCTTGAGCTTGGGGAAGACCGAGAACACCTGGTCGATCCCGTCCCGCCAGGTCGAGGAGTGCCCGCTGGAGGACGCGGAGAGCCGCAGTGCCTCCTCCACGGTCAGTTGCGGGAACAGCCGCGAGCCCTGTGGCACGTGGATGAGCCCGCGCCTGACCAGGCTGCCGGGGGACTCGCCCCTGGTGTCCCGTCCGGCGAAGGCGATCGTGCCGGAGGCGGCCCGGTGCAGGTTGGAGACGCAGCGCAGCAGCGTGGTCTTGCCGTGGCCGTTCGGCCCCAGCAGCCCGACCGCCTCGTGCTGCCCGACGCGCAGCGAGATGCCGCGCAACACCTTCGCCTGGCCGTAGCCGGCGGTGAGGTTCTCCACGGTCAGCAGATCGCTCATCGCGCGGCCCCCGGTCCCAGGTAGGCTTCGACGACCCTCGGGTCGGACAGGACCTCGGCCGGTCGGCCGGTCACGATGATCCGGCCGCTGTCGAGGACCGCCATCCGGTCGGCGAGCGCCTCCAGCACCGACAGCACGTGCTCGATGATCACCATGGTGACGCCCGTGCCGCGCACCCCGGCCAGCAACCGGATCAGCGCGTCCTGGTCGGCCGGGTCGAGGCCGGCCGCGGGCTCGTCGAGCAGCAGTACCGAAGGGCCGCTGACCAGCGCGCCGGCGATCATCAGGCGTTTGCGGTCGATCAGCGAGAGCCCGTCGGCCGGGCGGTTCGGGTCGCCGCCGAGCTCCACCGCGTCCAGCGCCTCCCGGCACCGGGCGGGGGCCCAGCGCCTGGCCTTGCCCGCGCCGCCGTACGCCGAGCCGATGCGGACGTTCTCCAGCACGCTCAGCGACTCGAAGACGGCCTCGGTCTGGAAGGTGCGCTTGAGGCCGGCCTTGGCGATCCAGCGCGGCGAGCGGTTCTGGATCTCGTGGCCGTCGAAGATCACCTTTCCGGAGTCGGGCCGGATCGGGATACCGGTGAGCAGGTTGAACAGTGTGCTCTTGCCCGCGCCGTTGGGGCCGGCCAGGCCGAAGACCTCGTCGCGCGTCACCGACATCGAGACGCCGTCGACGGCCCTGAGGCTGCCGAACGACTTGCCGACCTCGTGCGCGGCGAGGATGACCTGCGAGTCCCCGTTCACGACGCGGCCTGCCCGGGCCCGCGCCAGTCGCCCTGGGCGAGGAAGCCGCCGTCGACCGGGAGCAGCACGCCGTTGACGAACGAGGCGTCCGGGGCGACCAGGAACGCGACCGCCGCGGCGATCTCGTCCGGCGAGCACTGCCGCCCGGCCGGCTGGCGGGCCGCCGCCGCCTCGCGCTGCCGCAGGGACTCCGCGGCGGCCTCGGCGTCGAGCAGGCTCCGCGAGTCGCCCATGTCGTTGTCGACGTAGCCGGGCAGCACGGCGTTGACCCGGATTCCCCGCGGGCCGCCCTCGATGGCGAGCTGCCGGGTCAGGTTGGCGATGGCGCCCTTGGCCGCGGAGTAGGCGGGGAAGGCCGGCAGGCCGGTGACCCCGAAGATGGACGACAGGTTGACCATGGCGCCCGCCCGGCCCGCGGCCAGCAGCGGGAACGCCGCCCTGGCGCACAGGAACGTCCCGGTGACGTTGACGTCCATCACCCTGCGCCACTCGGAGATCGGTACCCCGGTGACGCCGCCGCCGCTCTCCGCGACGCCGGCGTTGTTGACCAGGATGTCCAGGCCGCCGAACTCATCCGAGACCCGGGCGAACAGCGCCTCGACACTGCCCTCGTCGGAGACGTCCGCCGCCTGGAACACGCACGCGGGGCCGTCCCCCGACAACTCCAGAGCGGTACGCGTCCCGCGTTCCATGTCGACGTCGGCGATCATGACCCGCGCCCCTTCCGCGCGCAGGCGGTGCGCGATGGCCGCGCCGATCCCGCCCGCCGCGCCTGTGACCAGGGCGCGTTGCCCGGTCAGAGTGCTCGCCATCGCGATATCTCCCTCAATCTGCTGGTACTCGTGGTGTTGGTCGGCCGTGGTGGGCCGCGACCGGGTGTCCGTCCTGTCCGGCCTGTCTCATCCGCCGGGCAGGCCCACCCCGTACGGCTTCATCCGGTCGACGCCGGGGGACCACGCCCCGCCACCGCGTCGCGCGATGCCGTTGGGGCGGGCGAAGTGCCAGGTGGTGGGCTCCTCGCTGACGACCTGGACGTCGAACCCGGCGGCGGAGAGGTCGGCTGCGGCTCCCGCGTCGCGCGAGTCCAGCCAGAGGCGGTCACCCTCGGCGTGGATCCTCGGTGCCGAGATCGCCTCCTGGAGGTCCGCGCCGTCACGCCAGCGGGCGGCGATCTGGGCGACGGCGGAGATGATCCGCCGCCCGCCCGAGGCGCCGAGCGTCGCCTCGGCGTCCCCGGGGCCGGTCAGCACGACGGGACTGACCGCGCTGAGCCCGGCCGCGCCCGGGGCGACGCTGGTCACCCGGCCGGGGCGGGGGTCGAAGTACATCATCCCGTCGTTCAGCACGATGCCGGTCTCCGGTTCCACCATGCGGGAGCCGAACAGGTCGAGCACCGTCTGGGTGAGCGAGACCGTCATGCCCTCGTCGTCGACCGCCGACAGGTGCGAGGTGCATCCCGCCCTGGTGGAGCCGCCGGGGGGCGCGGGGGAGGCATGCCCGCCCGCGATCCAGTCGGCCACCACCTCGTCGGCGTACCCGGGGGAGGCCAGCCGCGCCCAGGGCGCCGGTCCCTGCTGGGAGGTGGTGACCTCGCGCAGCCGGTCCTCGAACGCGTGGGACAGTACCCGCGCCCACAGGCGCGCCCCGGGATCCAGTCCCCTGCGCCGGGCGGCCTCGACCAGTTGCAGTGCCTCGATCACCGAGATCACCCCGGTGGCGTGCGGGCCGTACAGCCGCATCGGGCCGATCTCGACGGGAAGGACCTCGGACTCGTCGGCGACGTACCCGCCGAAGTCCTTCTCCGACAGCAGGCCACCGGCCCCGGTGACCGCCGTCGCGATCGCGCGGGCGGCCCGGCCCAGGTAGAACGCGTCGGGGCCGCCGGCGCCGATCTCGCGGAGCACCCGGGCCAGCCGGGGTTGGACGAGCGGGTCGCCGGGGCCCTGGGACGGGCCGCGCAGCGGCAGGCCGCCGGGCAGGAAGAGTTCCGCTGAGAAGGGGAAGGCCCGCAGCGTCCGGGCCTCGGCGCAGATCGCCGAGGAGGCGAACCAGTTGGTCTCGTGTCCCGCCTCGGCCAGTTCGATCGCCGGGGCGAGCACCTGGGCCAGCGGCAGACGGCCGAACCTGGCGTGCGCCCGGCACAGCGCGGCGACCGCCCCGGGAACGCCCACCGACAGCGGGCCGACGATGTTCGCGTCGTCGCGCACGGCCGGCCAGTTGTACAGGCCGGTGCCGGCCGCGGACGCCGCCGGGGCGAACATCTCCGGACGCGCCAGGCCCGGGGCCCGGATCGGGCCGCACACGACGGTCGCGGCCGGAGCGCCCGGCTCGCGCACCACCAGCCAGGCGCCGCCGCCGAGCCCGCTCATGTAGGGCTCGACCACTCCGGTGGCGAAGGCCGTGGCGACCGCCGCGTCCACGGCGCTGCCGCCCGCGCGCAGCATCGACGCCCCCGCGCGCGCCGCCCTCGGGTCGGGCGCGGTGACCATCCCGCCGGTTCCCGGGGGAGGGCCCGGCTCAGCCCTGCCAGGCATCGGCGATCTCGCTCAGCGTCGCGAACCAGACGTCGCCCGCCGCCAGCATCCGCTCGACCAGCGCCTCCAGGACGAGCAGGTGGTGGGCCCGGCCGATGGTCTGCGGGTGCATGGTGAGCACGTAGACCGCGCCCGGCACCCGCTGGTGGGCGTAGTCGAAGATGGTGTTCCAGCGGTCTTCCATGTCGCGGTGGGAACCCAGTGGGGAGACCCCGGCGACGTACTCCACCGAGGGCCAGTCGTCGAGATACCACGACACGGGGATCTCCACGATCCGGCTCTCCGGGCCGAACTCGCTGGCCGACTCGTAGTTCACCGTGACCCGCCGGGGCCGGTACGGCTCGAACTCCCGGCCCATCAGCGAGCTGTCCCAGTCGAAGCCGAACTCCTCGAGCAGGTCCAGCGTGCTCTCGGAGAAGTCCCAGGCGGGCGAGCGGTAGCCGCGCGGACGGCGCCCGACGACCTGCTCGTGCTGGCGCAGCGCGACCTCCATGAGCCGGCGCTCCTCGTCGGGCCCCAGGTCGGGCACGACCTCGTGGTAGCAGCCGTGCGCGGCGATCTCGTGCCCGGCCGCCAGGATCTGCTCGATGCGGTGCGGGAAGGTCACCAGGTCGTGGCCGGGGGTGGCCCAGGTCGCCGGCAGGTCGTTGCGGCCGAGCAGCTCCAGCAGCCGGGGCACCCCCTGCTCGGCGCCGAAGTCACCGCGCGACAGGTAGGACGGCGACGTGCGGCCCATGGTGCCCATCCAGGGGGAGTGGGCGTCGAAGTCGAAGGTCAGTGCCACGGCCATCCGCTTGCCCGGCGGCAGCAGCAGGGAAGCGGAGGTCACTTCTTCATCCACGGCGGGAGCTGGAAGGAGCCCGACTTGTACTTCTCAGGGGCGATCAGCACCCGCTTCTCGTCCTGGAACTGGAAGGACTGCAGCGGCACGTAGTCGTCGCCCTGCTTGGCCAGGTGCGTGGTCTGGTCGAACACGATCCGGCCGGAGGCCCGCTCGCTGTCGCTCTTGCCGATGGCGGCACCGATCGCCGACGCGTCGTCGGGGTCGCCGACCTCGCGCAGCGCGTCGGCGTAGATCATGGTCTCCACGTAGGTCATCACGCCCTGCGGGTCGACGTTGTCGGTCCCGTACGCGGCCTGCCAGTCCTTCTGCAGCTGCGCGGCCGGCGCGTAGCCGGGCGAGGGCACCATGCCCGCGAGATTGTTGAACAGCACGCCCTCGGCCTGCTGCTTGGTCAGCTCGAAGAACTGGGGCTGGTTGGGGCCGTACTGCATGAAGACCAGGGACTCGGTGGGCTTCTGCAGGAACTGCTGCAGGAAGCTGGCCTCGTTGGAGACCTGGTAGTCGGTGTTGACGATGAAGTCGGGGTCGGCGGAGCGGATCTTCCCGAGAACCGTGCCCCAGTCGTTGACCGTGCCGAACGGCACCTTCTCCTGGCCGGCGATGCTCCAGCCCTTGGCCTTGAAGTGCTTGACCAGGCCGTCGGCGATGTTCTCGCTGTAGGGGTTGTCGGAGCGGACGATGAACGCCGACTTGTTGCGCGGCTTCCACAGCCCCTGCTCGGCCCAGGACTCCGCCAGGTCGACCGGCTCGGTGCCGTAGGCGTCGTAGTCAGGGGTGATCGACCAGACCGTGGGGTACTTCGCCGGGTCCTTCTCGATGATGGCCTGGGTCTGCGCGGTGTTGCCGCCGATGAGGTAGACCTTCTCCGCCGCGGCGAACTCGTCGATCTCGAAGTTGGACGTGGAGGCGTAGCCGGTGACGACCGCCTTCACCGACTCGTCGTCGGTCAGGGTCTGCACGCCCTTGGTCACCGCGTCGTTGGACTGGCTCTGCACGTCCACGACCTTGAGCTTGAACGTGTACCCGTTCACGCCGCCGGCCTCGTTGAGCTGCTTGATGGCCAGCTCGGCCCCCTGCTTCATGCCCAGGCCGTCGGATGCCAGGGCCCCGGTCAGCGGGGCGAGCAGGCCGATCTGGATCTCCTTCGTGCCGGCCGCGCCGCCGGTCTCCGCGGCGGAGGTGTCGGGGGAGGTGGAGGAGGAGCACGCGGTGAGCGCCGCCAGGGCGCCCGTCACCGCGACGGCGGTGATCGCCCGGATGGGCGTCCGGGGACGGAGGAAGGGGGAACGGGCCACGGTGAAGCCTCTCTGCGTCTGGGGGACGAGCGGACGAACGCATGCGGGACATGCCGAAGGGCGTCACATGCCTGTTTTGCACCGTTCTGTCACTGTCGACAATTGAAACGTACGTTGCATCCTGCGGCAAAGGCTAGACCTGTAAAAGGTTTGTTACTTAAACTCGATCCGCCGCACCGCTCTGATCTCGTAAAACGTGGTTCAGCTCGGCGGCAGGGCCGTTCCGGCCAGGAAGCCTCCGTCCACGTCGAGAACACTCCCCGTGATGAAGGAGGAGTCCGGATCGGCGAGGAACACGCACGCCCGCGCGATCTCCGCCGGCGTGCCCATGCGGTGCACCGGCTGCCCGGCGACCAGCGCCGCCACGTACTCGGCCGAGAGCGCCGCGGTGGCCGGGACCTCGATCAGCCCGGGGGCGACGGCGTTGACGGTGATCTGTGACGGGGCGAACTCCAGCGCCAGGACCCTGGTGAGCATCTCCACCGCCGCCTTGGACGAGCAGTAGTGGGCGGCGCCCACCCGGGCCGAGCGGGCCGCGCCGGAGGAGACGTTGACGATCCGGCGCCCGCCCCCGAGGGCGCCGGAGGCGCGGGCGAAGGCTTGCGAGGCCAGCATCACGCCGCGGACGTTGACGGCGAACACCTCGTCCCACTCCGCGGCGGTCATGTCGAGGACCGGGATGTTCGGATAGACCCCGGCGCAGTTGACCAGCACGTCCACTCCGCCGTGCAGGGCGGTCACCCGCTCGAAGGCGGCGGTCACCGACTCCGGGTCGCGCACGTCCAGGCGCACCGCCGAGGCCGCCGGTGATCGGCCCGGGACGGCGGCGAGCTCCGCGGTGACCCTCGCCGTGCGCGTCTCGTCGAGGTCGGCGACGACGACCGTCGCCCCCGCCTCGTGGAACGCCCCGGTGATGCCCCGGCCGATGCCCTGGGCTCCGCCGGTGACCAGGACCACGGTCCCGTTGAACCTGCTCGGAGAGAGGTTGTCCGTCATGGGAGGCCTTCCGATGATGCCGGGCGGGAGCGGCCTCCCGCCGGCTCGACACATATGACCTGGGCGTTTCTGTCAGGGGTACCAGGTAACACGCATGCTAAGTTTCATTCCGCCGCCTTGACCATACATGTGAACCGTATGTTTCACTTAGGGCGGCCGGGACGCGGGGTGCGGACCGGACTGGGAGGAGAGAGCCGATGACGACAGGGACCGCCTTCGTGGCGACCTGTGACCTCGCGGCCCAGGTGCGGGGCCGGGCTACCCCGGTGGCCCGGCTGGACCAGACGTTGCGCACCGGAGTGGGATGGGTTCCCGCCAATCTGGCGCTGACCTGTTTCGGCCACCTGGCCGACGACAACGTCTTCGGTTCGGTGGGCGACCTGAGGCTGCTCCCCGACCCCGCGACGGCCGTCGACCTGCCCGCCGACGGCCCGGTGCCGGGCACCCGGCTCTACCTCGCCGACCAGACCGGCCTGGACGGCAGCCCCTGGCCCGGCTGCCCGCGCGGCTTCCTCGCCCGCGCGCTGGCGGACCTGAGAGAGATCGCGGGCCTTGAGGTGAACGCCTCCTTCGAGCACGAGTTCATGCTCGGCGGCCAGGCCGAGGCCCCGCCCTTCTCCTTCCAGCGCCTGCGCGGCGCCGAGCCGTTCGGTGCCGACCTGGTCGCGCTGCTGGAGACGGCCGGGCTGGAGCCGGAGAGCTGGCTCCCCGAGTACGGGGACGGCCAGTTCGAGATCACCCTGCGGCCCGCCACCGGAATGGTCGCCGCAGACCGGGCGGTCCTGCTGCGCGAGCTCGTCCGCGACCTCGCCCGCCGCCGGGGGCACCCGGTCACCTTCGTCCCGCTGGCCGACCCCGCGGGCGTCGGCAACGGCGTCCACGTGCACTTCTCGCTCCGCGAGGTCGGCGGCGGCCCGGTGATGTTCGACGCCGGAGCACCCGGCAGGCTCTCCTCGACCGCGGCCAGGTTCGCGGCCGGAATCCTGCGGCACGCCGGTGCGGTGGTGGCCGTCACCGCGCCCAGCGTCGGCTCCTACCTGCGGCTCACCCCGCACCGGTGGAGTGCCGGCGGGGTGTTCCTCGCCGAGCGCAACCGCGAGGCGCTGCTGCGCATCGCGCCGACCGTCGAGATCGGCGGCGCCGACCCCGCGGGCCAGCTCCACCTGGAGTACCGGGCGGCGGACGCCACGGCCAACCCGTGGCTGGTGCTCGGCGTCCTGATCCGCGCCGGCCTCGCGGGACTGGCCGGGGCCGAGCCCGCCCGGGTGTGGCCGGAGACCGCGACCGAGGCCGACCTGGCCGAAGAGCCCGCGCTCCCCGGCTCCCTGCCGGAGGCGCTCGCCGCGCTGGAGGCCGACGAGGTCGCCCGAGGCTGGTTCCCCCACGAACTGCTCCACACGTTCCTCGCGGTGCGACGGGCCGAGCTGGCCTGCGTCAAGGGACTGCCCGACCACGAGCTCTGCCGGAGGGTCGCCGATGTCTACTGAGAACTTCTCCGGGGATGCGGCCGGCGATCTGGAGAGCGTGCTCGCCACCCTGCCCCTGGTCGACCACCATGTGCACGGCGCCTCCTCGGGAGAGCTGGGCCGCGGTGAGTTCGAGACGCTGGTGACCGAGTCCGACCGGCCGATCCCGGCGTTCATGACCCAGTTCGACTCCCAGCTGGGCTTCGCGATCCGCCGCTGGTGCGCGCCGGTCCTCGGCCTGCCCGCCCACGCCGCACCGGAGGACTACCTGGCGCGCCGCACCGAACTGGGCGCCACCGAGGTCAACCGGCTGCTACTGGCCGCCGGCGGCATCGGCCGCTTCCTGCTGGAGACCGGTTATCGGGGCGACGACGTCCTGGACCCGGCCGGGATGGCGGAGGCGTCGGGGCGGCCAGTGCACGAGGTGGTCCGCATCGAGCAGGTGCTGGAGCAGGTGGCCGCCTCGGGGGTCTCGGCCGCGGAACTGCCGGGCCGCTTCCGCGAGGAGTTGGCGCGCCGCACCGCCGGCGCCGTCGGCCTCAAGAGCATCGTCGCCTACCGGCACGGCTTCGCCTTCGACCCGGCACCGCCCGGCGACCGGGAGGCCGTCCTGGCGGCCGGCCGCTGGCTGTCCGCCGGCGAGGCGAGCGGCCGGTGGCGGGTGGACGACCCGGTGCTGCTCCGCCTCGGACTCTGGGCCGGGGTGGAGCGCGGGCTGCCGCTGCAACTGCACGCCGGTTACGGGGACCCCGATGTGGAGCTGCACATGTGTGACCCGCTGCTGCTCACCCGCTGGCTGAAGCTCATCGAGCCGCACGGCGTGGACATCCTGCTGCTGCACTGCTACCCGTACCACCGCAACGCCGGTTATCTCGCCCAGGTCTTCCCGCACGTCTACTTCGACGTCGGTCTCGGCGTCAACTACACCGGCAGCCGGTCGGACGCGCTGATCGCCGAGTCGCTGGAACTCGCGCCGTTCGCCAAGATCTTGTTCTCCTCGGACGCCTGGGGGCCGGCGGAGCTGCACATGCTGGGGGCGCACCTGTTCCGCCGCGGGCTCGGCCGGGCGCTGCGCGGGTGGGTCGACGCCGGAGAGTGGGCCGAGGAGGAGGCCGTCCGGGTGGCCACCATGATCGGTGTGGACAACGCCCTGCGCGTCTACGGTCTGGAACCGGCCAAATGATCGAGCCTCTTGCCTTCGGCCCGGCCGTCGACTCCGTCGGGGCCGGGCTCCGGACGGCACTGGAGCGGCGGCTGCCCGCCGCGACGGAGCTGCGCCGCCGGCTGCACGCCCGCCCCGACCTGTCGGGGGAGGAGGGGCCGACCCGCGACCTAATCCTGGCCGAGCTGCCCGGACGCCCCGTGGACGCGGTGGCCGGTACGGGCGCGCTGGTGCGCGTCGGCGGCCCCGGGCCCGCGGTCGCCGTACGGGCCGAACTCGACGCGCTGGCGGTGACCGAGCGGACCGGTGTCGACTGGGCGTCCGGGAGGCCGGGCCGCATGCACGCCTGCGGGCACGACGTGCATCTCGCCGCCCTGGTGGCACTCTGCCACGCGGTCGGTGACACCCCCGGCGCGCCTCCGCTGGTCGCGATGCTCCAGCCGCGCGAGGAGACCTATCCCTCCGGCGCCCACGACATCGCCCGGTCGCCGTCGCTGGCGGAGCACCAGATCACCGCCATCATCGGCGCGCACGTCCAGCCCACCCTGCCGCGAGGCGAGGTCGCGGCCACCCCCGGCACGGTGAACGCCGCCGCCGACGAGTTCACGGTCGTGGTCAGGGGCCGCGGCGGGCACGCCGCCTACCCTCACCTGACCAGCGACCCGGTGCTCGCGCTCGCGCACGTCGTCGTCGCCCTGCAGCGGGTGGTCAGCCGTGACGTCGACCCGACCAGCTCGGCGGTCCTCGGCGTCTCCACACTGACGGCCGGCAGCGCACCCAACGTCGTGCCCGACGAGGCCACGGCCGGCGGTACGGTCAGGGCACTGAGCGAACGCATCCGCGACCAGGTGCACGCCCGGCTGGAGGAGGTCGCGGACCTGGTCGCGCGGGCCCACGGCTGCGAGGCCAAGGTGAGCATCACCCGGGGGGAGCCGGTCCTGTACAACGACTCCGGGCTCGCCGCCCGAGCCGGTGCCCACCTGGCCGACCTGGGCCTCACCCTCTCGCGGCCGCTGCTCTCCTTCGGCGCCGACGACTTCTCCTATCTCTCCGCGGTGCTGCCCGGCCTGATGATGTTCGTCGGGGTCGGCGACGGCACGGACGTACGCATGCACAGCGCCGGTTTCCTGCCCGGCGACGACGCGGTGCGCGATGTCGCGCTGACCATGCTGGCGGGTTACCTCGCGGCGGCGGAGAGGATGTAGCCGCGAAGGACGCTCAACCGGTGGCGTGTTCCCAGTAGGGGTCGCGGTAGAGCATGACCGAGGTGCCGCGCAGGAGCTCGTCGGGGGCGGAGAGCAGCACGAGTTCGCCCCTCGCCTCCAGGGAGCGCAGGACGTCGCGGACCCGCGGCCCGACCGGCAGCCGGCCCACCGGGAGGTTGAGGGTCTCGCGGGCCAGGTCGGCCACCTCGGAGAGCCGGAACGGCTCGGTGAAGCCGGCGATGAGCCCGCGGACGAACTCGACGGTGATCACCGTCTCGGCCTCGGCGTGGGCGAGCTGCCAGGTCAGCTGCGCCCTGCGCCGGCCGGTTCCGGCGCAGGCCGTGCACTGCTGGGAGAAGTCGGGCACGATGTTCTCGACGGTGCTGCCCAGGCAGGTGGTGCACTGGTTGGTCTCGGACGCGTGCAGCTCGGCCGCCGTCCTGTCGGCCAGCGGCCTGCCGCACAGGCAGAGGTAGACCCGGAACCCGCCGCGTACCAGGACGAGGTCGTCGGCATCGTCGGGTATGTCTTCCCAGAGCGCGGTGATCGTATGGATTCTCATCGTTGTGCGACTCTACCGAACTGTGGGTCAGTGCTCCGGTGTTCACGCCGGGGGTGAAGGCCCACGCGAAAGTGCCCGTCAGGGCGTGGGCGTGCTCTGGTCTTCCGTGCCCGTTAGCAGGCCGGCTCACACGGGTCGTTTCCGCCGTTCGATGTGCTGCTTGAGGACCGTGAGCGGTGCGCTGCTCACGCTTGCGGCGACATAGGAGCCGGACCGCAAATGCCCACCTCGCAGGGGGCAGCGGACGCGAGCGCGGTACTCTTTGCCGAGCATCCGCGCCGAGAGGCCCTTCGGTGAGTTGGCGAGCCTGGAGAAGGCGGCCTTCGACGGGTAGCGGACCAGCAGGTGGCCGTGCCGGACGCTCAGGCGCACACCGCCCGCGCGCTGTGGAACCTGCTGCATGAGTACTTCACCTTCCGCCAGGGCCGGTTCGCGACGGTGA
>NZ_JBFAOJ010000058.1:0-12707 GCF_040675205.1 Streptosporangium sp. NPDC049644
GGTGTCCCAGGCGAAGAGGTACCAGCGCCGCCCGTTCTGGACCAGCCGGTACGGCTCCACATCCCGTACGGTCTCCGAACCGTCATGCGAGACGTAGTCGAAGCGCAGCCGTTCGTGGTTGCGCACCGCCGAGGCGATCGCGGTCAGCGCCGACGGATCGACCATCGGCCCGGGCATCGGCATGACCACCATGGCCGAGCTGAGCATGTCGACCTGGTGGCGCAGCCGTGAGGGCAGTACCTGGTCCAGCTTGGCCAGCGCCCGCACGGAGGTCTCCGCGATGCCCGTGATCGCGCCGTCGGCCGCCGTACGCAGCCCGACCGCCACGGCGACCGCCTCCTCGTCGTCGAGCAGCAAGGGCGGCAGTGAGGCGCCGACCCCCAGCTGGTAGCCGCCGCCGACGCCGCCGATCGCGTTGATCGGATAGCCCAGAACCCGCAGCTTGTCGATGTCGCGCCGGATGGTCCGGGGGCTCACTTCGAGACGCTCGGACAGCTCCGGCCCCGACCAGTCGCGCTGGACCTGGAGCAGTGCGAGCAGACGGAGTAGCCGGGCCGAGGTTTCCAACACACGATGATGCTGGCACCGATCGCGGTCAGGAGCCGACCGCGATCGCCACCGACCTCACCTGAGGTTCTCGAAGAACCGCCGCACATCCTCGGCGAACACCTCAGGCTCTTCCATGGCGAAGAAATGCCCTCCGTCGTCCTGCTGCGACCAGTGCACGATGTTGTGGTCGCGCTCCGCGTAGGGCCGGATGCCGTACTCATGCGACCCGGCGAGCAGCACGCCCGTGGGCACGGTGCCGCGCGGCTTCGGCACCCACGCCATCGGGTCGTTCACCTGCTCGTAGTAGATCTGGGCCGAGGAGCCCGCGGTGCCCGTCAGCCAGTAGATGCTGACATTGGTCAGGAACCGGTCGCGGTCGACAGGCGTCCCGGCCCACCGGTGGAAGATCTCGGCGATCCATGCCAGCTGCCCGGCAGGCGAGTCGGTCAGGCCGAACGCGAGCGTCTGCGGCGATCGCGACTGGATGGGGACGTAGCCGGCGGTGGCCTCCTCCAGCTCCGCCGAGCGCTGCCGCTCCACCTCGGACAGTTGCGTGTCCTCTCCCTCGAACCCGGCCGGGAATGACAGGACGCCGTTGAGGTGGATGCCGATGACGCGCTCGGGGGCGAGGTGACCCATCTCCGGGGCGACGAACGCGCCGGTGTCGCCGCCCTGAACGCCGTACCTCTCATAGCCGAGCACGGTCATGAGCTCGACGAACGCCCCGGCCATGCGGGCGGCCGTCCAGCCGGGCTCGGCCAGCGGCGTCGAGAACGCGAACCCGGGGAGCGAGGGGATCACCAGATGGAACTCCTTGGCCAGCGGTTCGATCACGTCGAGGAACTCGACGAACGAGCCGGGCCAGCCGTGCAGGAGCAGCAACGGCAGCGCGCCGGGATCATCCGAACGGACGTGTGCGAAGTGGATGGTCTGTCCGTCGATGACGGTCGTGAACTGCGGCAGCTCATTCAGCCTGCGCTCCTGCGCCCGCCAGTCGAAGCCCGTGAGCCAGTGCTCGACCAGCTCCCTGGCGTAAGCCACCGGCGTGCCTCGGCTCCAGCCGACACCGGGCAGTTCCCCGGGCCAGCGCGTCTGGGTCAGACGATCCCGTAGGGCGTCGAGTTCGGCCTGCGCCACGTTGATATGGAAGGGGACGACGGATGTGTTCTCTGTCATGAGCGCGACCGTAGGATCAATCACGGTCAGGTAGCGTCCGCCGGGAAAACAGCGGTCGGGCAAGTGGCCGTTTGTGCGGGCGCTGGTGGTGGTGGACCGCTGTGAGCGCGGGTGGGACCGGCCGGTGGGCGTGCGAAACCCAACGGTCGTCGACAGCCGTGGCGCTCCCTATTTCCGGCGGAAGGTGACGATCGACTCGGAATCGCCGTTGGCCACGTTGACCATCAGCCACAGCTGGGAAGTGCCGGGGATCCGCTCGATCAGTGCGTGGTGCCCCTCCCCGCCCGGCGGGGGCACCTCTTTCGTCCAGCTCCGGCCGTCCCAGTGCAGGACCGAGACCCCACCGGGTGCGTCGTGGTCCTTGCCCGCGAACCAGACGTCGTCAGGCCCGAACGCGGTCACGCTCTGCAGTGCGCTCTTCCATGGCGGGACGGTGGGCCGCTCCCAGGATCGGCCGTTCCAGTGCAGCACCAGGGGCCGCTCGCCGATGCTGCCCACCGCCCAGACGTCGTCGGGGCTGATCTGCAAGATCGCGGTGAGGTAGCCCTCGGGCAGCGCGGTCTCCTGGTACCTGCCGTTGTGCCCGTGCCAGATCACGGGCTGCTCTTCATCCCGATTCCCGGTGACCCAGGTGTGGCCGGCGCTGCTGTCCACTGCGGCCAGCCTGGTCTCCTCGCCGCCGAGCACCTTTTCGGTGACGAAGGCGGTGCCGTTCCAGGTCAGTACCGCGGTGTTCGAGATCACGACCACCCGGCGGCCGTCCACGGCCACGTCCTGCCCGTACCCAGGGAGCCGGTGCCGCCGCCAGGCGTGCCCGTCCCAGTGCTGGGCCAGGGTCTTGCCGTAACCTCCGCCCAGCATCCACGCGTTGCGCGGCCCGTCGGAGTCGATGCTCGCCAGGCCGCCCTGAGCATCCTCGACGGGCACCGCGCGCCACCGTGACCCGTCCCAGGCACGCAGCGACATCCTTACGTTGTCCTCCCAGCCGGTGCTCCCGATCGCCCACGCCAACTCGGGACCGGCGGCGGTCACGTCGCGCAGGCCACGCTCCCACGTCTCGTCGTCTGGCAGACCGGGGACTCGGACCCACCTGTTGGAGATCTCCGTGGTAGGCGCGGTTGATGCCGAAGAGGCCGACACGGTGGGCGCGCTCGACGGTGCGGGGGTCGACGCGATGAGTGGGGGCTGCGCAGCACAGCCCAACGTGATCAAGCAGGTGGCCAGTGCCGTCACCCGCGACCTCATAGTGGTAAATCGTACGGCTTCCGCCTGACGTCGCCCTCCCCGAAGCCGACGGTTTCGATCCGACGCCGATCTACCGGTGGGTGGCGGTGACCATCCGGGGACAGTGCCGGAGCAGGTTGCTCCCGCCGTAACGGGTTCCACCGGGCAGCCGGCCAGAGTCAGCGAGAAGTCAGCGAACCCGCTGACATGGGAGCTCGGCCGAGACCGACGGATGTCGTCGTCGCGGTACCTGACGGCACCGGATAGCGTCCATGGGAAACGATCTGTCCTGTCTAAGCCCTGGTGAGCCAGGTGACCTGGGTGCCGTTGTCGAAGGACTTGCGCTGGACGGGGGTGAACAGGGTGGGGCGGAACGTTCCGGAGAACATGGAGATGCCCGTTCCCGCCACCACGGGGTAGCTCTTGAGGATGATCTCGTCGATCTCCGGGAGCAGGGAGGCGGCGAGCTTGCCACCGCCGCAGAGGTAGATGTCCATGCCGGTGTCCTCGGCCTTCAGCCGCCGGACGAGCTCGATCGGGTCGCCCGTCTCCACCCGCACGGTGGGGTCGTCGATCGTCAGCGTGCTGGAGACGACGTACTGGCGCAGGTGGGCGTACGGGCTGGTGGTGGGGACGGTCAGGGCCGGCTCGTAGGTACCGCGGCCCATCACCAGGGTGTCGAAGACCTTGTTGGGCGCGTCGTCGAGGCCGACCAGCTTGCGGACATGGGTGGGGAGGGTCTCGGGGTAACGGTCGTTGATCCAGGCGACCATCTGGTCCGACACGGGGTAGAAATCGAACTCGGCGTTGGGGCCCGCGATGTAGCCGTCGAGCGAGACGGCGATGTAGTAGACAAGCTTTCGCATATCGAGTAACTCCCGATGTAGTACTCTGTTTGGAGTGGTTAGAACGTAGTACTACAGGTGGAGTGGTGTCAAATGCGGAGAAACCCCGAGCGGCGGCAGACGCTGATCGACGCGGCCATCGAGGTGCTGGCCAAGGAGGGAGCGCGGGGGCTGACCTTCCGGGCCGTCGACGCGGAGGCGGCCGTGCCCCCGGGTACGGCCTCCAACTACTTCGCCAACCGCGACGACCTGTTCACCCAGGTCGGTGGACGTATTTATGAGCGGTTGCTGCCCGACGAGGCCACGATCGCCCGCAGCCGGGAAGGCGTGCAGGACCAAACCCGCTATGCCGAGCTCATGCACGAACTGGTGCATCGGGTCTCCGCCTTCAACTCCGGCTACCTGGCCCTGCTCGAACTCCGGCTTGAGTCCACTCGGCGCCCCGAGCTGCGCGCCGTGCTGACCAAACGCATCCGCGAGGACATCGACGCCAACATCGGCCACCACACAGCCTCGGGTCTGCCCGGCGACTCGACCTCGGTGATGCTCCTCTACCTCGCTCTGAACTGGCTCATCGTGGAACGGCTGACACTGCCCGACATCTTCACCGAGCAGGAGATCCACGAGTTGGTGGACGCCGCCGTGCAAAGATCGCTGAATACCTGACCCGAGAGTGCTGGTCTCCCGGGAGGGGACGGTGAACAGGTCGGGGACCGGCCGGCCATCATCGGTCGCCATGGTTCCGCTCCGGCGGCGACCAGGGCGCGGGCGTTGTCGGGGCGGTTGGCGAAAACGCCCCGGCGCGGCGTTCGAACGCGCCCGCGGACGCACGCTCTCCGCCTGGCGTCACTCCTCATGATCGATTGTAGGGTGAGGCGTTCGCTCCCATCCCCCCTGAACCCCCAGGAAGCGTCCCGTGCTGCGTCGTCACCGTTCAGCCCTGCCCGCCCTGCTCGTCACCGGTCTGTACGGCGCCGCGCTGACGGTCGCCGTCGTCGTCGCCCTGACCTCTGGCGACCTCGGCCCGTTGTGGTGGCTGACGCTGTTCGCGACCATGACCGAAGGCGTCGCGGCGACAGGGCAGAACCTGCTCCTCCTGGTCCTGGCCGGGCTGTCCTGGGCATGGGGGATCTGGCAGATCCTGCGCGGGCCGCCGGCGGGGCCGCCACCCCGGCAGGACCGGAACACCCTGCGGTTGCGCGTGGCGCTCTACGTCGCGACGGCTACGACGTGGCTGCTCCACGTCACCGCGTCGTTGATCTGGGCGGATACGACGGTGATCGACTCTGCGGTGATGTGGGTGGTCGTGCTGCTGTTCATGCGGGTGCTGGGCGGCGACCGGCCGTACATGCGGGGCGCGGGGGTGCTGGGGTACGGCGGTTTCACCGTCATCGGCGTACTCGACCTCGTTGGCCGGCCCGTCCCGGATGCGGCGGAGTCGATCTGCGGTCTGGCCGGCCTGGTCTGGATGGTGCTGGTCCTACGGGCCCAGAGGTACGACCCCCGCTGGGAGACGGCGACCGTCGCATACGGTGTCACCGCCCTGGTGACGCCGATCTTTCTGGTACTGGCGGCATTGCCGTTCCTGGACGGGGGAAGCGCTGTCGAGGCTCTCGGCGTGGTCTCGAGCGTCCTGATCATGATCTGGCTGGCCCGCTCCGCCCACGACCTCGCCGCCCCGCGCCACCAACCGGCCGCCCAGACCACGTCGGAGGCATGAGCAGTCGCGCTGCCGGCCATCGCCGCCGCGCTCGTGCCGGCGGCGATGGCCATGGTGGTCATTCGTCCATCGACGGCACCTCGCCGCAGGCCTCCGCCACCACCTCCACCAATTACGAAACTGTAGTTGCGTAATTCTGTGGTGAGGGGTAGTTTTTATTTCGCTACATGAGTTTCGTAATGGGGGGTCGGCATGGTGCCTAGGGGGCGGCCGCGTGACACACAGGTTGACGAGCGGGTACTGCGGATCGCCACCGCCCTGATGCTCGAGCGCGGCTACACCGGTCTGTCCATCGACGAGCTGGCCGAGCAGGCAGGAGTGGCCAAGACCACGCTGTACCGCCGCTGGCCGACCAAGGATCACCTGGCCGTCGCGGTGGTGGCGCGACTGCAGGCCGACGACGAGATCACCGACACCGGCGACATCCGGGCCGACCTCGTCAACTACCTGGAGAAGATCGCCGCCGGGCTCAACCGCATGCGCGCGGCCGGACAGCGCCAAGGCCCCTCCGCCGGAGCGGTCGGCGAGCTCGTGGCCGCCGCGGCCAGGCACGAGGACATCGGCCGGCTGACCCGCGAGCAGTACGCCAAGCGCAACGCCGTCGCGCTCGCCCTGATCGAGCGGGCGCGCCTGCGCGGCGAGCTGCGCGCGGACCTCGACGCCGAGGCGCTGTTCGACCAGATGGCCGGCGCCCTCTACTACCGAGTAATGATCACAGGCGCGCCGGTCGACCGGGCCTACGCAGAACGGCTCGTGTCCTCCGCGCTCGAAGGGAGCCTGACATGTCAATGATCGTGGAAACCGCCATTGTCCGCGAAGTCGACGCCGAGGCCATCATCTCGCCCACGGCGACCGGACGGCTGCTGCTCGACTCCAGCGACACCGGCGGTGCGCTGAGCACCCTCCGGATGACGCTCACCGAAGGCGCGGCCGGAGCCGTGCCTCACCACCACACCACCTCCACCGAGCTGTTCTACATTCTGGAGGGCAAGGCCCGCGTCCTGTCGGGCGAGCAGATCGTGACGCTGGAACGGGGCGACGTGGCGGCCGTGCCCCCGCTGACACCCCACGCGTTCGCCGCCGCCCCCGGCCACACCGCCGACCTCCTCATCATCGTCGCCCCCGGCATCCAGCGCTTCGAGTATTTCCGCCTGCTCGACCGCCTCCGCCGGGGCGAGGCCACGCTTGAGGAACTGCTCGCGTCCCAGGACCTCTACGACAACCATTTCCTCGACAGCCCCGCCTGGACCCGCGACCGCCAGGCGTCCTGACCCTCGCCCGTGTTGAAGGAGATCCGTTATGTCGGCAAAACTGCCGTCTCGTGCCACGATCGGCACCGCCCTTGCTGTCGTCGGTGCCCTCTTCATCGGCTACATCGGGGTGAGCTATCTGCTGGCTCCCCAGTCCATGGCGCCCAATTTCGGCTTGCCGACTTGGCCGCATGGTGAGGGCGCGGGATTCCTTGCCGTCAAGGGCGTCCGGGACGTGGTGTCCGGCCTGGTGATCGCCTCGGTCGTTCTGGCAGGGAACCGCCGTGTCCTGGGGTGGGTCATGCTGGCCACGGCGCTCATCCCGATCGGCGACATGTTCATCGTGCTGTTCTCCGGTGGAGCGCCCAGCACCGCCTTCGGTGTGCACGGCGCCACCGCCCTGGCGGTCGCGGTCGCCGGTGGCCTGCTGCTCAGCGGTTCCCGGCCCCGGTCCTCCGCGCGTCTCGCATAGCCCCACAGGTTCCGTGACGGGTTGGCGATCTGCCCGAGTTCCATCATCGAGAGCCGGAAAACGATCTTCTACGATGACATGTCCGGCCAGGCCGTACACACTCGTGATGAGGTGCTCCAGAGATTCCGGACAGGCCGGCGCTCTGGCCGTCCGAGTGATCAGTCGACACGACGGAAGGCCGCGCGGTAGTCCCTCGGGCGTTGTCCGGTGTGCTTGGCGAAGAGGGCGGCGAACGTGCTGGGGTCCTGGTATCCGACCGCGGCGGAGATGCCGGCGACGGTTCGGTTCGTGGTCTCAAGGAGGTGGCGGGCGCGACGGACGCGCGACGACTGCAGGTACTCCAGCGGGCTCTGGCCGGTCTCGTCCGCGAAGCGCCGCAGCAGCGTCCGAGTGCTGACCTTGAACGTGTCCGACAACGCGGCGAGGTCGTATCGGGCGGCAAGATGTTGGTCGAGCCGTCGCATGACCTTGTGGGAGAACTCGTTTCCGGGCCGCGGAAGAAATCGCGCGTCAACATATGGAGTCTGGGACGATCGCGCATCGTCGACGAGCGCCACCCGTGCGGTCGTCCGTGCCACGCCGGCACCGCTGTGCCGGCGGATCAGATCCAGCGCGAAGTCGTACATGGCGCTGAAGGCCGCCGTTGTCGTCACCCCCGTGTCGGTGACGACCAGACGCTCAGGTCGGACGTCGGCGTCCGGACAGCGTCGAGCCAGTTCGTCCGCGAGGAGCCAGGCCGTCGTGGCGCGGCGTCGGTCGAGGAGTCCGGCCTCGGCGAGCAGGAACGCACCGACACAGATCGAGACGACGGCGGTGCCCGCAGCGGCGTGTGAGCGGATCGCCGCGATCTCAGGGACGAGGGGTGCGAGCTTCGCGTCCACGTCGAGGCCCGGCGCGAGTTCGAACCCTGGCACGACAAGGACGTCCACCTCGCGCAGCGGTGAGACGTCCAACGCCGCACCACCCGACGCGGCGACACGACGACGAGGCGAAACGATCGACACCTCGTACCCGGAGCCGTCCGGTCCGGCGACGTGCGTGGCCATCGTCAAGAGATCGGGTACGCCGAACACCTCGGACGCGAAGCAGCCTGGATAGGCCAGGACGCCAACCCGCAGCGCGCTCACGCCCGCCTCCTCACCGCCGACCTCTGGCGAGATTACCCGCATACATGGCGACCTGGCCTCTCACCCTGTGCCGGGGCATCGGTCCACGCTGTCACCATGAGCGCTGCCAGCGGAGGACTTGACGACATGATCACGGATTTCTCCCGCCGACTCGTGGATGTGGAGGGGGTGGTGAAGACGGTGTACGCCGCGGGTTCCGGGCCGGCCGTCGTGTTGATGCCGGAGATGCCCGGCATCAGTCCTGACGTCCTTCGACTGGCGCGGTGGGTGCGGGATGCGGGCTTCACGGTCTATGTCCCCTCACTTTTCGGGATCGACGGTGCCTATCCCACGGCCGAGGGCGGTACGGAGGTTGTCCGCCGCGCGTGTGTCAGTGCCGAGTTCCGCGCGTTCGCCGGGGGCGGCACCAGCCCGGTCACGGCATGGCTACGTGGGCTCGCGCGCCAGGCCCACGGCGAATGCGGCGGTCCGGGAGTCGGCGCGATCGGACTGTGCTTCACCGGCAACTTCGCTCTCACGATGGCACTTGAGCCGGCTGTCATCGCGCCAGTGGTCAACCACCCGTCGCTGCCGCTGGACGACCCTGCCGGACTCGAGATCAGCGACGAGGACGCACGCGCGGTCCGAGACCGCATCGCGCGCGACGGACTGAAGGTTCTTGCCTACCGCTTCGACGACGACCGCTGGTGCACCGGCCGGCGCTTCGCCGCCTACCGGGCGCTCCTCGGAGACGCCTTCGACGGCCGTGTTCTTCCGGGCGGTTCCGCGAACACCAGCCCGCCACCGTTCTTCGACGACGTGGTCGGGACCCCCCACAGCGTTGTCACCGCCCACCTCGTCGACGAGGACGGACATCCCACGCTGAAGGCCAGGGACGAGATCATCGCCTTCCTGACCGACCGCCTGAGCCCGTTCGAACATTCCGGGACGACATCCGACTGAGCGGCACAACGGTCGCTGGCGCAGTCGGCGATCAGATCCGGGCGTCGTGTCCGGCACAGACTGTCGGCCCGGGGGTGGATGTCCGAGGTCTCACGAGTGGGTCGGGACCGAAACGACGAACCGGAAGATCGTTCGCCGGTGCAAAGGTGATCGCTCCCGACTGCTTGAGCGGAGGCCGGGACATGTGCGCTCCTGGGCGTGACCGGGGCGCCAGGCCCGCCACACCCTCCGCACGCCCAGGCCGCTGATCAGGCCGCCGTGGTCGACCCGGAGGCGGTACTGCCGGACGCCGTCCGTCACCGCGCCGTAGGTGAATCCCTGCGGCCCAACGTGCGTGCGGCTGTGGTAGCCGGGCCAGAAGTCACCCGCGGCACCGAGTCCGGTGTCCCAAAACCTTATTGGCGAAAGCCAAAATGCACCCTAAGATCCGCTACCGATATTCAAAGCCCCTCCAATCGCCGACCCAAGGACCGCATGTGACGATGCTCAGCAGGCGAAGGCTTCTCCAGGCGGGTACCGCGATGGTGCCCGCGGTCATACTCGGCGCGCCGCCCGTGCGGGCGAGCAGCGCCCCGGCGGTGGAGGTGTCCGGGGTCGTTCCCGCCGCGCTCGCCGGGTTCGACCGGGTCCTGAAGACCTACATCACCGAGCGCGACATCTCCTGTGCTCAGCTCGCCATCGTCAAGAACGGCAAGCTCGTCCTGGCGCGTGGTTACCGGTACTCCAGCGACGGCCGGGCCGTGCCCGCGGTGTCGCCCACCTCGCTTTTCCGGGTCGCGAGCCTGAGCAAGCACGTCACCGCCACCGCCGTCATGCGCCTGGTCCAGGACGGCAGGCTCGCCCTGGGTGCCTCGGTGGCCGGTCTGCTCGGCCTGTCCACCGCGGCGGATCCCCGGCTGGCCGATGTGACGGTGTTGCGGCTGCTGCAGCACACCGGGGGCTGGGACAGTGCCATCTCGAAGGACTATCTGTATCTGGACCACGTGATCGCCGGCGCGCTCGGCGTACCGCTGCCGATCACCCAGGGCCACATCGTCACGTACGCGGGAAGCCGCCCGCTCGACTTCGCCCCCGGCAGCCGCTACGCCTACAGCAACTACGGCTACATGCTGCTCGGCCGGATCGTCGAGAAGGTCTCCGGTCAGAGCTACGAGTCCTACGTCAAGCAGAAGCTGCTGGCGCCCGTCGGCATCACCCGGCCGAAGCTCGGCCGTACGCTCCGCGCCGAGGCCTCTCCCGGCGAGGTGTTCTACGAGTCGCGTTTCACCGGTAGGACCGTCACGGATCCTACGGGCGCCGTGGTGCCCACCCCGTACGGCGGTTTCAGCATGACCAACCGTGGTCCCGGTGGCGGCTGGCTGGCCTCCGCGGTGGACCTGGTCAGGTTCGCGAAGGTCTTCGACGCGGCCGGTCCGGTGCTCAACGCGGCCTCCATCGGCAAGATGTTCGCCAAGCCGGAGATCGGCGTCACTTCGAGCGGTTCCTGGTACGGCGCGGGCTGGTGGGTGCGCCAGGTGACCGGGCATCTCAACACCTGGCACGACGGCTCGCTGCCCGGTACCTACACCTATCTGGCCCGGCTGCAGAACGGCTTCACCTACGCCGCGCTGTTCAACCGCCGGGAGGAGAGCGGCAGCCTCGACTTCGATGTGCTGAGCCCGCGGATCAACGCCGAGATCGGCAAGGTCACCACCTGGCCCACCACCGACTTCAGCTCCCGTTACTTCTGAGCACCTCTCTCGCCGGGCCATTGAGCAGCCACGCCTACCACCTCTTGAACTGGGAAGGTCCTGGTGGTTACGATCGACCACGGCTCGGCCAGAGCTGGCGCCACCCGCTAACGGGACTTTTCGTTCGGATGCTCGTCATGCCCCGGATCCGCCGGAAATATGCGGGCAAGGCCCGCATGGGGATGCCGGAGTTCAGGCGTCGCTTCTGCGACGTCGGCTGGAGAATCGCTCACCAGGGAGTCGCCTTCACCGGCACATCCACTGTCTCGGTGAAGCGCTACCGCTACCGCGGTGGCAACATCGCGACTCCATGGGCTCCGACACCGGCAACCGCCTCAGGCGGCTGACCAGCGGGCAAGGCATGTGGAGCGCCCGGTGCGTGGAGACACGCACGCCGGGTGCGGCGGGCGGGCCGGGGAAACCCACCGGGAGTAATCACGGCAGGGCGCCCCGGTCCGACCCAACACGGCACCCCGAATAGGAAGTAGGTCTTGATCGCCTGCGCTCGCGACAAGCGGGTGCCCCTGGCGGCGCCGCGCATCACCTTGCCGAAGTATGCGTCGGCGTCGGCGGGCTCCATCTCCCACAGTGGCCGCCCGAACCAGGCCCGCCCCGCACCTGCTCCAGATGCACCACATCTGAGGAGATCGTGCCGTCCGACAGCCCCGCCGCCGCTCGGGCCAGGATGAACCCGGCCAGCACATCGGTCTCCAGCGCCTCCAGGTCTTCGGCGGTGGCCGGGGCTCGGGCCACGCGAAGATCCTTCACCACAGCCAGCGCCAAGTCCGGCCTCCTCGTCTTCGCCATCTATGCAAGACGAACAACGAGGACGATAGACCTTCAGAATCTCTGAAGTCTCATCAATCTCGAAAGAACCAGGGATCCCAGGAGGTAAGCCCAGGTCCTGCAGCTATGGCCATGCTGAACTACTCAACGAACTCTGGGTTATTACACAGAAGGCCACCATGGCATTGACGTCATTGATCAATGGCTATCGAAGGATGAGCGTGGTCGAACCAATCGAGGCGCAGCCGTGCGCCTGTGCGTTTTTCAACAATGGCCAGGGCGGTTGCCTCGACGGCGGGCCAGGGGTCATGTTGAGCTGCGGACAGAGCAGCCAGTTCGGCTTGGACTGAGTGGAGATCCTCGCCGACAGCATCGGCTGGGTCAAGATGGGGGACGGCTGCGATGATGCGCCCATCCAGGGCATGGATCATCCGTCGGCTCAGCGCCGTATGCCAGGAGACGTGCCAGACATCAACGTTGCGACTGAGCTGGGCGATGAAGTCCGGGTCTGGCGTGTTGCTCGTTCTGTGAAGGTCTACGATCATCACGGCTTCATCCGTTGCGTCGAGTACGACAGCATTGTCCGTGTAGGCCTCCTCGAAATCGCGCTCGACGATGAGTGCGTGGCTGTTCCCGGCCAACCGCTGCGCGACATCGCTCAGCGTCAGTGGTCCGACTCGCGGCCGTAGAACCGTCCATGCAAGCTCCTCGGTAAGCCAGCTGCCGTCTCCGAGGAGGAGTTCTGTGTAACGCTGCACTGTTTCCTGGAAGTTCATTTTCGATCTTTCATTATCTAGTAACAGCCGCGTGGGGGGGGGGGTGAATATTTATTTACCCCCCCCCGCCCAGACCCCAGCAATTATTTTTGGGTTTTAAAAAAAAATAA